>DASQAE010000171.1:0-4409 GCA_035635915.1 Burkholderiaceae bacterium
CATGTCTTGTTGGAATGCACTACGCGCAGTGCACGCGCTGGTCGCGCCAGTCCCACACCGGGCTTTCGCCGACCTCGCGGTTGTCGGCAACGAGCTCGGCGGTGGCGCTCATAACTGATCGGTCCACGGCGCCGGAAAGGGTCCGGCCTTGACGAACACGCCGCCCTGGTAAATGGCCTCCGGATCATTGGCCGGCAAGTCCGGCTGGGCTTCGATTCGGGCGCGAAACTGCTCCGACGAATCGTGCGGCTGCCACTTCAGGTGCGCGGCCTGCGAGTTATCCCACCACGAGTCGCGATTGGCCGAAGCGCCGTAGACGATGGTATGGCCGACGTTCGGCGTCACGAGTGCGCGCCGGATGAGCTCGAACAGATCGTCGTACGACAGCCATGTTGCCAGCTGGCGCCGGTCCTTGGCCTGCGCGAACGACGAACCGATGCGCAGGCAGACGGTTTCGATGCCGTACCGATCGAAATAGAAGCGCGAAAGCTGCTCGCCGAACGCCTTGCTTACGCCGTAGTAGCCGTCCGGCCGCAGCGGCACGTTCGCATCGATACGTTCGCCCTGTGGATAAAAACCGATGACGTGATTGGAGCTGGCAAAAACGATACGGCGTACACGATGGCGCCGCGCGGCTTCGTACAGATGGAACATGCCGAGGATGTTGGCCTGCAGGATCGGCTCGAACGGGCCTTCGACCGAAACTGCCCCGAGGTGAACGACCGCGTCGACATCGCGCAGCAGCTCGTGCACCGCCGCGCCGTCGGCGAGATCGACCTTCATCCATTCGACCGCGGTCGCCGATTCGGGTGCGTCCGTGACGTCGGAAAGGCGCAGGGTGCGCGTGAGTTCGGTCAGCCGCGCGCGCAGCGCCCGACCGAGTCCACCGGCGGCACCGGTGAGTAGAAGTCGATTGAACAATGTCAATCCTCCGAGTGGGATCGGAGGATTGTCGCACTGTCAGTCAGGCAGCAGCACGATCGAGCGTGCCGGCAACACCTTCGAGGAACGTACGTTGCTCGCGCAGGATGAACCGCTTTTCCTGTGCCAACGCAAAATTCGCGCGCCCCTCCGGATCCGCCTTCAAGCGCGCCCGATACGCCTCGTACTCGGCCAGGCTCGCAAAGGAGATCAACCCCCAGGCGATGTCGTTCGTGCCTTCGTGCGGCAGGAAGTACCCGACCAGATTGCCGCCGCACTTGGGGATGATCCGGCCCCAGTTCTCGGCGTACTGCTGGAACGCGGCGCGCTGGAACGGATCGATTTCATAGCGGATGAAAACAGTGATGGTCATCGTGCCCTCGTAACAGGAGCCGCACATTAGCCGCGTACCGGTGCGCAATGGTTCGTCCCAGGTAGAACCATGGCGGGAATCCTGGTTTCACCTCCACAGTTCACCTATCATCGAACCATGCGAGACGGACCCAACATCGCGCGCGTTGCCGGCCTGATCGGCGAACCGGCGCGCGCGGAAATGCTCAGCGTGCTGATGGCCGGCCAGGCGCTCACCGCAACCGAACTTGCCGCCGCCGCCGACGTGACCAAGCAGACCGCCAGCGCACATCTGGCCAAGCTGCTCGACGCACAGCTGGTAGCGATGGAAGCGCAAGGGAGGCACCGCTACTTTCGCCTCGCCGACGACGACGTTGCACAACTGCTCGAAAGCCTGATGGGGGTTGCATTCCGGTCGGGCGCGGTGCGCGTGCGCACGAGTCCACGCGAGCCGGCGCTGCGCAGCGCGCGCGTCTGTTACGACCATCTTGCCGGCGACCAGGGCGTGCAGGTGCTCGATGCGTTGCTGCGCCGCAAGCTGCTGCGCCGGCGCGACCAAACGCTCGAACTTACGAGCGCAGGCGCGGCGTTTTTCCGTTCGTTCGGCATCGACGTCGACGCGCTTGCGGCGCAGCGGCGCCCGCTATGTCGCACGTGTCTGGATTGGAGCGTGCGGCGCCATCACCTCGGCGGCGCGGTTGGTGCGGAACTGTTGCAGCGTTGGTTCGCCCTTGGCTGGGCCAAGCGGATGAAGAACTCGCGCGTGGTGTGGTTTACGCCAACCGGAGCCGCGGCGCTCAGCCGCCAGTTCTTAGCCTGATCGCCGCGGGGCTCGTCTGAGCGTTGCCAGGGCCAGCCAGCACCAAGGGCGCGGAAGCTGGTGGATCGCGCGAGCAGGCAGGAAGAATCCGCCTTATCCGGCACATTGATGACGTGGTACGAAGGTCGCTGCGGGGATTTCTGCCTTCAGAAACGTTTCAGTGCGCCGAAAACTAAGGCATATTGCACGCGCCCTGTCGGGCCGCTTCCCAAAAAAGAAAGGACCGGAATGAACCCCGGAGACATCGTCCCCTTTCGCTGGGACTATGCACTTATCGCGCTGTCATACGCCGCAGCTTCCACGGGTTCGTTCGCGGCTCTGCAATGCGCCGCGGCGATTCCGCAAGGGCATGGGCGCGTAAACAAAAATGCGCTGTGGGCCGCAGCGATCGCACTCGGCGGCGGCGGCATCTGGTTCATGCACTTCATCGGCATGTCCGCGTTCATCGCGCCCCCCGCGCTTTGGATTCGTTATGACCTTCTCACGACCGTCGGCTCGATGCTCGCCGCGATCGTCGTTGCCGCCGGTGCGCTGTACTTCGTCGGTCGCGATCCGAAGCGCATCGCCAATATCCTGCTCGGCGGCGTGTTTGCCGGCAGCGGCGTGGCGATCATGCACTACATCGGCATGGACGCAATGCGCATGCGGGCGATCATCAAGTGGGACATGTCGATCGTCGGGATATCGGTCCTGATCGCGATTGCCGCGGCCATCGCTGCGCTGTTTCTCACGTTCCATACCCGCAGCCTGTATCAGCGCATTGCCGCCGCGCTAGTCATGGGCGTGGCCGTCTGCGGGATGCACTACACGGGCATGTACGCGGGCACATACATCTGTGCTGCCGACACCGGCAACACGGGCCCGACGCTGGCAGGCTCGTTTTTCGCCTACACCGTTTTTATCTTTGGCGTGCTGTTGCTGGGCGCTATCGGAATCTTCTATACCCTCGGTATTGCGGACGAGCGCGCTGAGGAAGATGCGATGGCCCTTCGGCGCGCGGCAGTGCGCGGTGCGGACTGATCGATCCGCATCGACCTACTTCAACCACTTCTCCACCGTACGATCGAATTCCCCGCTCGCCTTGGCGAGACGCAGCCACGTGTCGACCCAGGCACTCATCGCCGCGTCGCCGCGCGGTAGCAGGTAACCCATTTCGCCGTACTGCAGCGGCTTGTCGGGGTTGACCGCACACAACCCCGGGCGCAGTTTCTGCTGCACGATGGTCTCCACCGACTCGGAGATCATCACGTCGGCGTGACCCTTCAGAATCTCGTCGAAGATGGTCACATTGTCGTTGTAGACGATCACCTTGGCCTGCGGCAGGTTCGCGCGCACGAAACGCTCGTTGCTGCCGCCCGGATTGGTGATCACCGTGACGGACGCCTTGTTGATGTCGGCCACGGTCTGGTATTTGGCGACGTTCTCGCACTTCGTGATAGGTGCCTTGCCGTTCACCATGTAGGGCGCGGAAAATCCGGCGCGTTTTGCGCGATCGGTGGTCACTGAAATGCCACCGACGCCGATGTCGCACTTCTCGAGAAAGTCGTCCATCAGCTTGGGCCAGCTCGTCTTGACCATTTCGATCTGCACGCCCAGCGCCTTGGCCGCCGCCTGCATCAAGTCGATGTCGATGCCCTCGTAGGTGCCATCGAACTTCGCGAGCGCGAACGGTTTGTAGTCGCCCGGCGTGCACACGCGCAGCTTGCCGGTCCGCAGCACGTCGTCGAGGCGAGACGAGGTTTGCGCCAAGGCGAGGTTGCTGGTGCAAAGGGCGAGGAGCGCAAGCGCGGCGTGTACAGTCTTTTTCACCATGGTCTCCGGGTCGGTCGAACGTCCGCAGAAGGTGCGGCAGCAAATCATATTTCGGCGCGGCGCTACCGCGACACGTTATTGCCGGGGCTTGGCATCCGGCGGAGAAAGGGAACCTGGGTGAGCGTTCTGACTTCTGCGCGGTTGCGGCTGGTGCCGCTCGCCGCCTCTGATCGCGAAGCGCTGCACGCGTTGTGGACCAGCGCCGGTGTGCGCCGCTACTTGTGGGACGATGAGGTCGTGCCGAGCCGGCGTACCGCGGCGGTGATCGACGAAAGCGAGCGGCTGTTTGCGACGCGAGGCTTCGGCCTGTGGGGTGCGCGGCGCGTCGACGATTCCGTCCTGATCGGGTTCGGCGGTTTCTGGCACTTCCGTGAGCCACCGGAGCTCGAATTGCTCTACGGAGTCGCCGAATCCGCGTGGAATCGAAATTACGCGACCGAGATCGCGCAGGCTGTCATCGCCTATGGCGTCACAACGCTCGGGATGAGCACCATCCGCGGCAGCA
>DASQAE010000172.1:0-5035 GCA_035635915.1 Burkholderiaceae bacterium
CTGGCCGTGACGATGGCGCGCGAGCTTGGCGTGCACGAGATGGCGATTCCGACCAACGGCAACGCAGGCGCTGCGATGGCCGCCTATGCGTCGCGTGCTGGAATTCGCAGCATCTGCTTCTGTCCCGCCGACACACCGGACGTGAACGTGCGCGAGATGGCGATGCTTGGCGCTGCGACCTACCTGGTCGACGGCCTGATCGACGACTGCGGCAAGCTTGTAACGCAGGGGGAGCGCGAGCGCGGTTGGTTCAACTGCTCCACGCTCAAGGAGCCATACCGGATCGAAGGCAAGAAGACGATGGGCCTCGAACTCGCTGAGCAGCTCGACTGGGAATTGCCCGACGCCATTTTTTATCCCACCGGGGGCGGCACCGGGCTCATCGGCATGTGGAAAGCGTTCGATGAGCTCGAGGCGCTCGGCTGGATCGGCACCAGACGTCCGCGCATGATCGCGGTCCAGGCTGCCGGATGCGCGCCGATTGTGCGCGCGTTCGAAAGCGGGGCTCAATCCGCGGCGCGTTGGGACAACGCGCACACCATCGCCGCCGGTATTCGCGTGCCGGCCGCAATCGGCGATGCCTTGATCCTGAGCGCGGTGCGCCAAAGCAAGGGCACCGCGGTGGCCGTGGAAGATGACGCGATCGAAACCGCGTGGCGCACCGCTGCGACGGAGGAAGGGGTGCTGCTTTGCCCCGAGACCGCTGCGACGCTCGCGGCGGTTGAACGTGCTTGCAAAGCTGGAGCCGTGCGCCGTGGTGAGCGGGTGGTGTTGTTCAACTGCGCGGTCGCGCAGAAGTATCCGCTACCCGCATCTGCAAAGACGCTGCGGCGAGACGAAACGATCGACTTCAAGCGGCTCTGAACTATGAGTGGCGGCGTCGGTGTGATAGGCGTGGGCAACATGGGCGGAGCCATGGCCGCGCGCTTGCTCGAGCGAGGTGTCGACGTTGTCGTGCGCGACGTGCGCGCCGAGGCAGAGCAACCGCTGCTCGATCTTGGCGCTCGGCGCGCGAACTCGCCGGCAGAAGTCGCGCAAGCGTCCTCTGCGATCCTGGTTGTCGTCGTGGATGCAAAACAGATCGACGATGTTCTGAGCGGCGACAACGGACTGCTGATGGCCTTGCGGCGGGAGCATCTCGTGCTGATACAAAGCACGATCGCTCCCGCTGAAGCCGCACGGTTTGCCGCGGCGGTTCATGCGCGCGGCGCGCTTGCGCTCGACGCGCCGATCTCTGGCGGACCGGAGCGGGCACGCGCCGGCGAGCTCTCGATGATGGTCGCGGGTTCGAAGGCCGCCTTCGATCGAGGCGAGCCGCTCTTCGCAGCGCTGGCAAGGCGGGTCTTCAACGTGGGATCCGAGCCCGGGCTTGGCGCAACGATGAAGCTCGTCAACAACCTGTTGGCGGGCGTTTATCTCGCGGCGGGCGCCGAGGCATTCGCGATCGGACGCGCGGCGGGTCTCGGTGCCCAGACCATGGCAGAGGTGTTCGGCGCCAGCTCAGGGCAGTCATGGATCCTGACCGACCGGCTGGCGCGGCTGTTGGCGGGTGACCAGCAACCGCGCGCACAGATGCATATCCTCGCCAAGGACCTGCGGCTTGCGGTGGACCTCGCGAATTCCGTCGGCAAAACAACCAAACTCGGCGCCGACACCAGCGCGCTTTTTGCCGCCGCGCTTGCCGCGGGTCTCACCGACGCCGATGACTCGGCGCTGATCTCCTGGGCGGCGAGCTGACCGTTGTCAGGCGGGTTCCTTGAGCATGAATGCCGCGACCACGCCAAGAATGATCATCAGGCAGCCGTCGAAGACGATCTGCTTGATTACCGTCGCTCCCGGCATCGGCTGCACGACGTAGTAGATGATGTAGGTAGGCACGATCGTCAGCAGCGCGATCGCAATGCCAAAGCGCACGCCCTGTCCGAGCCAGGGTTTGTTCTCGCGCCCGCGCTGGTAGATCCACACGAACGCACCCGAGAGCAGCACGTGCGCGAAGATCATCAAGGGAAAGTACTTCCCGGCTTCCGTCTCCGGCCGGAACAGACCGGCGAGCTGCTTGTAGTCGGCGCCGAGCAAGATCCCATGCACGACAAAACTGCCGACCATCCAGACGACGAACAGAACAATCCAGGCGATCAGAAACTTCTTGTTGAACACGACCTCCTCCTTTTCTTGTTTGCGCACTGGCGCGCGCGCATTCGACACCTGAGTGCGGCCCGCCGCACCGTGCGATGCGCAAGAAAGGATGGCGCCTATGCGTGAGAAACGGCCCACGTCGCAGTGGGCCGAAGCGGTCACTTGCCGGCCAGGTCGCCCCAGAGCTGGTTAAGGCGCGCATCGCGCCCGCAGCCGTTGCGGTAGTAGCTGTAGCGGAGCGGATTTTTCTTGTAGTAGTCCTGGTGATACTCCTCGGCCGGATAGAACGTTGCGGCCGCGGTGATTTCAGTGACGATCGGCTGCGGGAACGGCTTCGACTTTTCGAGCGCCGCCTTCGAAGCCTCGGCGGCGCGCCGTTGCGCGTCGTCGTGATAGAAGATCGCGGTCCGGTACTGCGACCCGGCGTCACAGAACTGGCGGTCCTTCACGGTCGGATCCACCGTGTGCCAGAAATGCTCGAGCAGGCGCTCGTACGAGACGCGCTTCGGATCGAACACGATCTCCACCGACTCCGCGTGACCGGTCCCGCCGGCGGAGACGTCGTGATAGGTGGGGTTCTTGGTCTTGCCGCCGGTGTAGCCGGATGTGGTCGAGATCACGCCGTCGATCTTGTCGAAATCCGACTCGACGCACCAGAAGCACCCGCCCGCGAAGGTGGCCTTCGAATAACCGGCGGTGTTGCCCTGCGCGATCGCGCTCGTGCCCACCGCCAGCGCGAAGGCGACGGCCAACAGCGCCCGCAACGTACGAAAGGTGCTCATGCCGGCACGAACTTCAGGCAGACGCCGTTGTTGCAATAACGCTTCCCGGTCGGCGCCGGGCCATCGTCGAAAAGGTGACCATGATGTCCGCCACAGCGCGCGCAGTGGTACTCGGTCCGCGGCAGGATCAGCTTGTAGTCCGTCTTGGTCTGGAACGCGCCCGGCAAGGTCGTGAAGAAACTCGGCCAGCCGGTGCCGCTGTCGAACTTCATGTCAGAGGAAAAAAGCGGCAGGTCGCACGCAACGCACTGGAACGTTCCCTTGCGCTTCTCGTCGTTGAGCGGGCTCGTGAACGGACGCTCGGTGCCCTCTCGCCGCATGACGTCGAACTGAGCCTGGGTGAGGCGCTTTTTCCATTCCGCCTCGGAGAGGGTCAACGGTTCGATCTTGGGTGCGTTGGGATCTGCAGCTTGTGCAATTGCTGGCGTCGATGCAGCCGTCAAGGTGCCCGCCAGGGCAGAAAAGAATCCGCGTCGCGTCATCACGATTTCTCCAGGAGCTGGTTTTCCGCGGCGTTTGCCGCAACGGTTCTTCGTCGGCGCTGCAGCGCCGATCTAACAGCGGTGGTCAACGCGTCTCGACTCCGCAACAATTGCATTGCAACAAGTCCTTGGGCGTATACCCAAAAGATGGGGGTGGGTTGCAGTCCGGGTATATTCCTTGTGTCCGCAGGACTGCGCATAAGTACGCATTCTCGCCCGGATCCCGCCAGACGTTCGATGCTCGCATTCATCATCCGCCGCCTACTGCAAGCTGTGTTGGTCATGCTGTCGGTGGCGTACGTGGCATTCCTGCTGTTCCAGTATGTCGGCGATCCGGTCGCGCAAATGGTTGGACAGGACGCGACCGCAGAAGAGCGGGCTCGCCTGCGTGCTGACCTTGGCCTGGACCAGCCGTTCTTCGTTCAGTTCGGCCGGTTCGTCACCAACGCTGCGCAGGGTGATTTTGGCCTGAGCCTGCGGCAAGGGCGCAAGGTATCGACGCTGATCAAAGAACGTTTGCCGGCGACGCTCGAGCTGGCTCTCGCTGCCGCGACGATCGCCATCGTCGCCGGAATCCCGATGGGGGTCTACACGGCACTGCGCCGCGATTCATGGTTCTCTCATTTTCTGCTCGCGGCGTCGCTCATCGGGATTTCGCTTCCGACTTTCCTGATCGGCATCCTGCTGATTCTGGTGTTTGCCGTCCAGCTTGGCGTCCTGCCGTCGTACGGACGCGGCGACACGGTGATGGTCGGATGGTGGTCGACCGGGCTGCTGACCGTGGAGGGCTGGAAGCACCTCATCCTGCCAGCCATCACGCTGTCGTTGTTTCAGGTCACGCTGATCATGCGGCTGGTGCGCTCGGAGATGCTCGAGGTACTGCGCACCGACTACATCAAGTTCGCGCGTGCGCGCGGACTGAGCGATCGTGCCGTGCACTTCGGCCACGCGCTGAAGAACACGCTGGTGCCCGTGATCACCATCACCGGGCTGCAGCTCGGCGGAATCATCGCGTTCGCGATCGTGACCGAAACGGTTTTTCAATGGCCAGGCATGGGACTGCTGTTCATCCAGTCGGTGCAGTTTGCCGACGTTCCGGTGATGGCTGCCTATCTGTGTCTCATCGCACTGGTTTTTGTGTTGATCAACCTCACGGTCGACCTGCTCTATTTCGCGGTCGACCCGCGCCTACGCGTGGATCGCGCCGCCTTGGCGCACTGATTTGCGGGGAGTCCATCCATGAACGCTTACCTCGGCGCCGCGCTGAAACCGCCGGTGTCATTCGTGCAGGAACGGCACGACACCTTTGCGGCGCTCCGGCGCGATCTGCACGCCCATCCCGAGCTTGGGTACGAAGAGCACCGCACGGCGGCACTCGTGGCCGAGCGCCTGCATCAATGGGGCATCGAGGTGCACACCGGTGTTGGCCGTACGGGTGTCGTGGGAGTGATTCGCGGGCGCCAGGATACTTCCGGTCGTTCGGTCGGATTGCGCGCCGACATGGACGCGCTGCCGATGCAGGAGGAAAACGAGTTCGCGCACCGGTCTACCCGTCCGGGGCTGATGCACGGGTGCGGGCACGACGGGCATACCACCATGCTGCTCGGCGCCGCGCAGTACCTGGCTTCGACCCGC
>DASQAE010000173.1:0-3247 GCA_035635915.1 Burkholderiaceae bacterium
GTTTATGTCTCATGCCTTGGCCGCGGCAGCCATATGTTCGGCGAGTCCAACGAAGAGCTGGGCCTGATCCAGCGCCAGTTGGGCGACGTGCCGCTGGTGGGTTTTTATGCCAACGGCGAGATCGGCGGCCAGAATCTTTACGGTTTTACGGGCGTTCTGACCGTCTTCTACTAGGCGACCCGCGATCACATCACGTAGTTCAAGCCCAGCCGGCCGCCGTCGGGGTACACCGTGGTTCCTGTGAGATAAGACGCGTCGTCGCTGGCGAGAAACACGGCGATGCGCGCGACCTCTTCCGGCTCGCCCAGGCGCCCGAGCGGCGTGCGCGAAAGAATCCGGTTGCGCGCGGCTTCGTTGGTGAGCACGGCGGTCTTGAGCAGCTCGGTCGCGATCGAGCCAGGTCCGATGCCCATCACGCGCACGCCTTTCGGTGCAAGTGAGATCGACATCACCTTGGTGAGCTGATTCAGCGCCCCCTTGCTGACGGTGTAGGGCACCTGGTTGGCGATGGCGAGCACCGCGTTGACGCTCGACATGTTGATGATCACGCCACGCGCACCGGCCGCGTTCGGGTTCTGCGCCAGCATCTGGCGCGCAGCGGCCTGACCGCACAGGAAGGCGCCGCGCAGGTTCACGCGCATTACGCGGTCGAAGTCTTCGACCGCAATATCGACGAATTCGGCGGCGTGCACGATGCCGGCGTTGTTGACCAGCACATCGAGCCGGCCGAAATGCCCAAGCGTGAACTGCACCAGGCGTTTTGCATCCTCCGGATCGCTCACATCCGCGCGACAAAACAGCGCCGTCCCGCCGGCGGCCGCGATGTCCTTGATCAGCGCCGTGCCGCCGACTTCGTTGATGTCCGACACGACCACTTTCGCCCCCTCCTGTGCGAAGGCACGTGCGGTCGCCGCACCGATGCCCTGCGCCGCCCCGGTGATGATGGCGACCCGATCATTGAACTTCATGTGGCCTCCCTGCTTGTCTCCTGCCGGATTGTGGGGGATTTCGGGAGGAGATCGTGGCCCTCCCGACGCCCGGGGAGGATGGAGTTGCGGCGCAACGTGCAATGCCCTTACCGGCGGCAAAGGGGCAAGCCAGGAACAGATGCGACAATCCAGCCAACCCAGAACCGTCCGGCTTTTCCGATGAACGTCCGCGATCCGCTGTTTCTTCCCGATGTGCAAGGCGGCACCGATATCCGCAACGTTGCGATCCAGCGCGTTGGCGTGAAGTCGATGCGCCACCCGGTGCAGATTGCCGCGCCGGCAGGATCGCAGCCCTCGATCGCCACCGTCGATATGTATGTGGCGCTGCCCGCGCACCAGAAGGGCACGCACATGTCGCGTTTTATCGAGGCGCTGCAGAACCACCGCGCGCCGCTTTCCGTGCAATCGATCCGCGAGCTGATGCGCACGATGCTGGCGCGGCTCGAGGCGACCGACGGCGCGATCGTCGTCCGCTTCCCCTATTTCATTACCAAATACGCGCCAGTTTCGGGAGTGGCCAGCCTGCTGGATTACGAGGTCACGCTGCGTGTCGAGGCGAAGGGCGGCAAGGTCCGAACGGTGCAGGAGGTCGTGGTCCCCGTTACCAGCCTCTGCCCGTGCAGCAAAAAAATCGCGGACTACGGCGCGCATAACCAGCGCTCGGCGGTCACCATCAGCGTCGAAGTGCAGGACGACCTGCCGATCGAGCAGCACGTGCGTTTTGCCGAAGACGCGGCTTCGAGCGAACTATGGGCGCTGCTCAAGCGCCCGGACGAGAAATACGTGACCGAACGTGCCTACGACAATCCCAAGTTCGTCGAGGACATCGTGCGCGACATCGCGCTTGCGCTCAATCGGGACGACCGGATCCTGGCGTATTCGGTGGCCACCGAAAACTTCGAGTCGATCCACAATCATTCCGCCTACGCGCTGGTCGAGCACGACAAGCGCGCGCGCCCCGAGCGCTAAGCCGTACAGCGGCTTTACCCCTCTCCCCCGCCCCTCTCCCGCAAGTCGAGAGGGGTGACCAATCGGTATGAGAAACTCCCGCTGCTCGGCATCCTGATGCGCTGGCTCGAACGCCGGGCGGCGAGCTGAACTCGTTGGTCGGTGACAAAACACGGTGACAAACGATGCTCTATCCCGAAATCTTCAAGTCGCTCGAATCGGTGCGCTGGAACATGGAGACCGACGTGCCGTGGGGCACGTTCGATGCGGTCCGACTCTCGGAGGAGCAGGCGCAGACGATCAAGATGAATGCGATCACCGAGTGGTCTGCGCTGCCAGCCACCGAGATGTTCCTGCGCGACAACCGGCACGACTCGGATTTTTCCGCGTTCATGAGCGTGTGGTTCTTCGAGGAACAGAAGCACTCGCTGGTGCTGATCGAGTACCTGCGCCGTTTCCGCCCCGATCTCATGCCGAGCGAGCACGAACTGCACAACGTGCGCTTCGAGTTCGACCCGGCACCGGCGCTCGAAACCCTGACGCTGCATTTCTGCGGCGAGATTCGCCTCAATCACTGGTACCGCCGCGCATCCGAGTGGCATACCGAACCGGTGATCAAGCACATCTACAAGCTGCTGTCGCAGGATGAAGCGCGCCACGGCGGCGCCTACCTCCGCTACATGAAGAAATACCTGGCCGACCTGGGCGATAACGCGCGCGCCGCATTCGCAAAGATCGGTGTTTTAATGGCATCGGCCAAACGCACCGCCAAGGCGCTGCATCCGACCAATCTGCACGTGAACCAGGCGATGTTTCCGCGCGACACGGTGCAGTCGCGCCTGCCCGATCCGCAGTGGCTCGAGCGCTGGCTCGACGAGCAGATCAAGTTCGACGCGGTGTGGGAGAACAAGGTGATCGAGCGCATTTTGCACAACATGAGCCTGCTGTTCGAGCGCACGTTCAGCTCGGTGCAGGAGCTCAACCGTTATCGCAAGGAAGTCACCGCGCGGCTTGCCGTCGCGACGGGTCAACCGGCGCTGCAGCCGGGTTAACGAAGTTCAAGAAGCAGCGGGGTACCAGTATGAAACGACTATCGATCTATTTCGTCAGCAGCATCGCCGCCCTGCTCGTCGCGGGCTGCGGTTCCGACAGCAACAACGTCATGCCACCCGCTCCGGCCGCAACGGTCACGCTCTCGGCAGCCAATGTCGACACGGCCGCGCGTGCGGCGACCAATGCGGCCGTCAGCAGCGCGAGCGTCGCGGACGTGAATCCAGTTTCGACCAATGGGGCGAAGGGGACTGCGGCCC
>DASQAE010000174.1:0-2634 GCA_035635915.1 Burkholderiaceae bacterium
GCCCTAAGCGTATTCCTGGGCTTATTTCTGACCGGCATCACCCAAGCGGCTGATACGCCGATCAAGATCGTGGCGCTGGGTGATTCGCTCACTGCAGGCTACAACCTGCCCGCCAGTGCGGCTTTTCCGGTCAAGCTTGAACGGGCGCTGCGGGCAAAGGGACATGTGGTCGAGGTCGCCAATGCGGGCGTGTCCGGCGACACCGCCTCCGGCGGGCTCGCGCGTCTCGACTGGTCGGTGCCCGATGGCACCGCCGCCGTGATCGTCGAGCTCGGCGCCAACGATATGTTGCGCGGGATCGATTCGAAGGTGACGCAGCGGGCGCTCGAGGAGATCGTGCGCCGGCTGACTGAGCGCCGGATCGTCGTGCTCGTCGCCGGCATGCGGGCAATCCCGAATCTCGGCATCGACTTTGCGAGTGGCTTTGAGACTATCTACCCGGAGATCGCGTCGAAATACGGTGCGCTGCTCTATCCGTTCTTCCTCGATGGCGTCGCTGGCGACGCCAAGCTCAACCAGCGTGATGGCCTGCATCCGACCGCGGCCGGCATTGACGTGATCGTTGGCGGAATCCTGCCGAAGGCCGAGGAGCTCATTGCACGGGTGCGGCGCTAGTGCCCCGTTTCCGAAGTTCGTGGTACACCTCAGCACGCTCTGACACGAACTTCGGAAACGAAGGGGCACTAGCAAACTCTACGATTCTCGTGCCGCTTTTCGATTTGAAGTTCCTAGCAGAGCCTGCTGCAGGTGGTGTAGGAACTTCAAATCGGCGGCACTAGCGTGGCGGTTGATCCAGGGGCGCGCATCTGACACTCTCACGACGTAACGTGCCATGCCGCGAATTTTCACCGGACTTGAGCTTCCCTTGGACATCGCCCAGTCGCTTGCGACTCTGCGCGGCGGGCTGCCGGGAGCGCGTTGGATCGATCCCGAGGATTATCATGTAACCCTGCGCTTCATCGGCGACGTCGACGACACGCTGGCGCGCGAGGTTGCCCTGTTGCTCGGCAAGGTCAGTCGCCCGCCACTCGAGTTGCGGCTCGATGGACTATCCTCGTTCGGCGGACGGCGTCCACGGGCGGTGATCGCGACGCTGGCGCAGACTCCGGCGCTGATGGAGTTGCAGGCCGAGCACGAGCGGTTGATGCAGCGGGTTGGGCTCGAGCCCGAGGGGCGCAAGTTCACGCCCCATGTCACGCTCGCGCGGCTGCGCGATTCATCGAGCCGCCAGGTGGCCGATTATCTTGCGACGCGCGCTTTCCTTGCGCCGCTGTCGTTTCGTGTTACGCGTTTTGTGCTGTTCTCCGCGCGCGCTTCGGTGGGCGGCGGCCCCTACGTGATAGAGGCCGCCTATCCGCTGGCGGCGTGATTCAGGCTGAGCGCAGCAGCCGCGCCTGCACTTCGAGCAACGCAGTGGCGAAGCCGTGGGTGTCGGCGACGATCTCGTGCGCGACCGGGATCGGGGTTGGATGTGCCGCTGCGACCTCGCCCACCACACTGCCGAAATCGAACCGCAGCTCCGCATCGAACTTGCTCGCGAGCTGCTGCATACGCTCGTTGTCGGCGAGACAGGCCATATGCAGGAACGTGATGCCGCGATTGCGGGCCGCAAGCAGGGTGCGCGCGAGCAGCGCGGAGCCAACGCCGTGGCTCTGCCACGGCTCTTCGATGCTGAAGGCGGCTTCCGCCTCGCGCGCGGTCGATGCGCCGATCGGGCGCAGCTCAGCAGCGCCGCGCATTGTCCCGTTCACGAAGAAGCCATGGATGACAGTGTCGATGCTCGTTGCCAAGCTCGCGTATTCGGCCAGGAATTCATCCGATACGTCGCCGCCAAAGCGATTGCGCCGACTGGCCGGATCGAGTCGCAGCAAGTGTTCACGATAACGGCCAGCCTCGACCGACCACATCTTGCGAATGATGCCGCCTTCGGGAAGGGACTCCTTCATCGTACACCTTCGCACGCTCGCTCACCACGACGCCTTAATACGGTCTGCTACTTTTGCGTCAAGGTCGGGGAACGACATTTACCGCGGACAACCGTGTGGAAACGTGTTGATATGGAGCATGACTGTCATACCGGTTGTGAATTCCTGTCTGGGTCTTATGGTTGATTATTGTGGCGCATAAGCACCAGTGCCCCGTTTCCGAAGTTCGTGGTACACCTCAGCACGCTCTGACACGAACTTCGGAAACAAAGCGGCACTAGGAATGTTGCCGCGACGTTGGTCCCAACGTTTCCGCATCGTTCGTCTCGTCCATCTGGTCCCCTCGATTCTTGAATGCCGACCGACATTAGAGCCCAGTATGCAGCGTTGATCGCCTCAGGTGAGATCGAGCGCGATGCCGCTCAGGAGGAGGCGCTCGATCTGTTGGCGGCGCTGGAAACGCGGCTGCGCGAGCACCGGCTGGCGCGCAAGTCGTCGTCGCTCGGCTGGCTGTTTGGCGCGCGCGAGCGCCGCGAAGAGCCGATCCGCGGGCTCTACCTGTTTGGCGATGTCGGCCGCGGCAAGACGATGCTGATGGACATGTTCTTTGCCGCAAGCGCGGTCAAACGCAAACGGCGCGCACACTTCCATGAGTTCATGAGCGACGTGCACGACCGCGTGCGCGAGTATCGCAACCAGATCAAGGTTG
>DASQAE010000175.1:0-1793 GCA_035635915.1 Burkholderiaceae bacterium
TCGCCGAAAAACAGGTCGCCACGCGACCGCGCCAACCGCGTCCCCGTCTGCGCCGCAGCGCCGCTTGACCGGCTGGCCAAGCAGCCGACGCAGCACTGATCCTTAAGGGGTGTCAGCGCACGCCTGCGCAACCCCACCGCCGCGCCGTTTTGCCAGGTACATCGCATCGTCGGCGCGTTGAATCAACTGCTCCGTGCTCGTCCCCTCCTCAGGGGCGAGCGCAAAACCGATGCTTGCCGTCACGTGCGGCACGTCCGGCGTTGTCGCCGCGATGGCCTGCAGAAGGTGCGCCGCGAGAGTCCGGGCCGCGCCCACATCGCGCACGCACGCAAGCACGAGGAATTCGTCACCGCCGTACCGCCCCACCGAATCATCGGCACGCACGGCACGCCGCAGTGAGGCGGCAGCCTGGATCAGAACATTGTCGCCGTGCCGATGCCCTAGCGTGTCGTTGATCGACTTGAAGTCGTCGAGGTCGACGAAAAACAGCGCTACCGGCCAACGCGCCGAATCCAGCAGGGCGGCGTCAATGCGATCCATCATCGTGCGCCGGCTGAAAACGTCGGTCAGGGCGTCGCGCTCGATGCTCCGCTGCAGGCGCTCGCGCGCTAGCGACAGTTCGTGCACGTCGATGGTGACCGTGTAAATACCGGCAACTGCACCGGCATCGTCGAAGTCCGGAACGTAGCTGGTGCGCATCCAACGTGGGACCTCGTCGCGAAGTGTGACAAGGCGGGTGTAGACAACACCACTTTCGCCTGCCAATGCGCGCTCGAAATAGGGCCGATGCTCCTCCCAACGGCGTGCGCCGCGCGCCTCGCCGATGTGGCGTCCCAGCAAACTTTCGACGGGTGTTCCCGCGGCAGCCGAGTAGGCCTTGTTGACGAACTGCAGCACACAGTTGCGGTCGACGTATGTCAACGGGTACGGGATGTTTTCGGCGAACCGGTCCAGGCGGCGGCGCGCCGACTCAAGCGCTTCGCGCGCAACGACATCAGCATGGATGTCGAACGCAATCGTATAAACCGCTTCGATCTTTCCTGCCGCGTCGGCATCGGGAAACACCTGGATGCGGGCCCACCGCGGCTCGCCGGGTAGATGCGTCAGCACCCGCTCGTAGAACACGGTCCGGCCCGAGAAAGCCTGGGCGAAGGCATCGCGCGCAGCGTTCCACGCGGGGTCGCCAAAAAGCTGCGCCAGCGTTCGTCCTAACAGCTCCGGGCGCGGCCGGCCCGCCCAGGGCAGGTACGGGCCATTGCAAAACGTCAGCCGATGATCGTTGTCCCAGCGTCCGATCGGAAGATCGATCGCATCGACCAGACGCTCGATATGCAGGTTGCGGTCAGCAGCGCTGGCGAGGATGCTGGGATCGTTGCTGCGCTTCACGGCAACTCGTCCGGGCGTCACGCGGCGCGGCGGTCGAGCATTGCTTGCGCGATCGTATTTACGTCGGTGTACTCGAGCTCCGCGCCTGCGGGAACGCCGCGTGCCAAGCGCGTGAGCTTCAATTGCGGATCGCGCGCGCGCAGCAGCTCACTGATGTAGTGCGCGGTGGCGTCGCCCTCGGGCGTGAACGACGTGGCGATGATCACTTCGCGCACCGTCGCGTCGGTGGCGCGCGCCAGCAGGCGTTCCATCTGAATTTCGCGTGGGCCGATGCCGTCAAGCGGCGAAAGGCGGCCGAGCAGCACGAAGTACAGCCCTGCATAGGCAAGCGACTGCTCGATTGTCAATTGATCTGCCGGGCCCTCCACCACGCACAACAAACCCGCGTCGCGGCGCGCGCTCGCACA
>DASQAE010000176.1:0-3649 GCA_035635915.1 Burkholderiaceae bacterium
AGCGGATGCGCCGCGCTGCTACGAGGACGTGCAGGCGATCAAAAGGTCGTTTCGGCGCCTTGAAACGCTCGGCAAGCCGGTGGTCGCGTGCCTGAACGGAAGTGCGCTCGGTGGCGGATGGGAGCTTGCGCTCGCGGCTCATCATCGAGTCGCCATCGACGACCCGCGCATCCAGTTCGGCACGCCGGAGGTGACGCTCGGGCTGCTGCCCGGCGCAAGCGGCATCACGAAGACCGTGCGTCTGCTTGGCCTTGCAGCCGCGCAGCCATACCTGCTCGAGGGCAAGCTGATGCGACCCCACGAAGCGGCGCGTCTTGGTCTCGTGCACGAGCTTGTTGCTGATGCCGACGAGCTGCGCGCGCACGCGCACGCGTTCATTCGCGCCAATCCGCAGGCCAAGCAACCCTGGGACGAAAAGGACTATCGAATTCCCGGCGGAGGACCGTCATCGCCGAAGATCGCACAGGGATTGGTGGTGGCCCCGGCGATGCTCGCGCAACGCACGCGCGGCCTTTATCCCGCACCCGAAGCGATCCTCGCATGCATGGTCGAGGGCGCACAGGTCGACTTCGACACCGCGCTGCGCATCGAAAGCCGCTATCTCGCGAAGCTGATGATCGGACCGGTGACGAAGAACATGATCAGTGCGTTCTTCTTCGACCTGAATGCGATCAAAGCGGGCGCCTCGCGCGGAGCGAGCGTGCAGGAAGTGCCGCGCTGGAAGGCGGCGCGGGTCGGCATCCTCGGCGCGGGCATGATGGGAAGTGGCATCGCGCACGCCAACGCGATCCGCGGCGTGCCATGCGTCCTCCTCGATGTTTCGCAGGAAAAGGCCGAGCGCGGCAAAGACGCCGTGCGCAAGATCACTGACGGTGCGGTGGCCAAGGGACGTCTGGATGCCGCGCAACAATCGCAGGTGCTCAGCCTGGTCCATACAACCGCGCAGAAGGCCGATCTGGCCGGTTGTGACCTCATCATCGAGGCGGTGTTCGAAAACCGCGCCGTGAAGGCGCAGATGACGCGCGAGACCGAGCCTCTGTTGAAGCAAGGCGGCATTTTCGCGTCGAACACCTCGACCTTGCCGATCACCGGCCTCGCCGAAAACTCAGCCAAGCCGGAGAACTTCATCGGCCTGCATTTTTTCTCGCCGGTCGATCGCATGCAGCTGGTCGAGATCATCCGCGGCCGTGCCACGGCGCCGGACACGCTGGCACGTGCCTACGACTATGTGCAGCAGATCGGCAAGACGCCGATCGTGGTCAACGACTCGCGCGGATTTTTCACCAGTCGCACCTTCGGCACGTTCGTGATGGAAGGGTGCGCGATGTTGGCCGAGGGCATTCCCGCACCGGTGATCGAAAACGCCGCGCTCGCGGCGGGCATGCCGGTAGGTCCGTTTGCCGTTCTCGACGAAACATCGCTTGCGCTTGCGCTGCACGTGGCGGAGCAGACGAAGGCCGACCTCGCTGCCGAGGGCAAGACGTACCAGGCGCCCCCGGGCGAAGCCGTGATCGAGCGTCTGGTGAAGGAGTTCAAACGACCGGGTCGTGCGGGCGGCGGTGGCTTCTACGAGTATCCCGCACAAGGCGCGAAACACCTGTGGCCTGAACTCAAGCGTCTGTTCGAGCAGCCCGGAACACGCTACGACATGCAGGAACTCAAGGACCGGATCCTTTATCGCCAGTCGATTGAAGCGGCGCGGTGCCTGCAGGAGGGTGTCTTGGCAAGCGAGCGCGACGGCAACATAGGTTCGATCTTCGGCATCGGCTTTCCAGCATGGACGGGCGGCGCACTGCAGTTCATCCGCAGCGAAGCGCCGAAGCGCTTCGTTGCGCGTGCCGAAGAACTGGCGCAGCGCTACGGGCCGCGTTTTGCGGTGCCGGGGATTGTGCGCGAGTGGACGTAGGTCCTCGAATCTTCGACCGCCCGCAGTAAGCCTGATAACGCCCGCAGCGGGCGCTGCGCGATTGCGAGCCCGTCCGCAAAGCCGGTCGGAGTTTTTCGTGCCGGAAAAATGAGTACCGCGCGCTAACAAATCTGGGTACCGCGCGCGGCTCCAGCACGACCTTCTCCTTCGTACGTCTTGTCCATGAGCGCCCGCGCGACGGTGCACCGCATCCGCGGCGCCGCGCCGGATTGCTCGCGACGCACGAAGGAGATCGCCATTTACATCACCGCAATCGCGAGGTGGCCATGAGCTCATACGAGCCGATCGGCTACCTGGCCTCGCTGCTCGTGCTGGCGACCTTCTGCATGCGCGGCATGATTGCGCTGCGCGCAGTCGCGATAGCCAGCAACGTGGCGTTCGTCGTGTACGGCTGGCTCGTCGGCATCGATCCAGTGCTGTTCCTGCATCTGGTGCTGCTGCGTGCATCCGCGTAAAAACGGCGGCAAACAAGACCGAGCGGACGCTGCAGTTCCAACGCGATGAAGGTGCAGATGTACCTGATCGCGCTCACGCAAATCCGGCGCGAACGCTCACATGAAACGGCTAGCGTTGCGCGGCGACTTTGTGATTCTGTCCGCGCAGTTGCGCGTGCCGAATCGTTGACGCTGAGCGATATCAACTCGAGCGCGTCGATGCGCAGAGTTTGCTCAACCATCCATCAAATCCTGCGAGGTTCGTTGATATCAGTCACTTGCACCGCGATCTCTACGCGGCTGCGAACCTGACCATCCACAGCTGCGCACGCTTGGGTGCGACCCCGGGGAGCGATCGAGGTCGCAAACGCGGGCGACTGCGCCGCAAACAGGGCAAAACCAGCGCGGTGTGCAGTTGCGGCACAAATTTTCGCTGCCCGAAACCCGAAGAAACATCGCTGTAAGCGCACACTGCCGCGTCACAGGCTGCCAAGTCTCGCTGCTTGCTAGAGACCGCCGAAGGCTCTCCTCCTTCTGGTCGATCCCTGCCCAAAAATTTTGTTGCTGAGCACCAAACCGTGGTATTTCCGGAAAGCGATAGGTACGTTATTTGCCGTACGTACTGGTTGTTATCGGGAGGACGGTTTTGAAACTGAGCAGGTCAGTAGGGTATTCAAGCGCCCTGCGCCTTTGGGCGCTCGGCACTTGGCTGCTCGCTGCCCACTCGCTGGCGTTTGGCCAAGGCTTCTCGTTCGACACGGTGGCCGAACTTGCGCATCGCCTTGCGCAGGCACCGTATAAGCCACCGGCGCGCACCCTGCCACCGGCACTGCTGAAGCCGCAATTCACTTACGACCAGCACCGCGACATTCGGTTTCGACCTGACCGCGCGTTATGGCGTGCGCAAGGGCTGCCTTTCGAGTTGATGTTCTTTCATCCTGGCTGGTTGTTCGAGTTTCCGGTCAGCATCAATGAAGTCGAAGCGGGCAAGGTTCGCCACGTTGCGTTCGACGCCCGCGACTTCAACTACGGCAAGAACGAGGGTAGTCGGCAGGCCTTCGGTGACATCGGTTTCGCCGGGTTCCGCGTCCATTACCCGCTGAACAACCCCGCTTACAAGGATGAAGTCGCAGTCTTCCTTGGTGCGAGCTACTTCCGCGCGGTGTCGCGCGGTGCACGCTATGGCTTGTCCGCGCGTGCGTTGGCGGTCGATACGGTCGGCGGGCAGAGCGAGGAGTTTCCACGCTTCGTCGAGTTCTGGGTCGAGCGACCGGCTGCAAACGCGAAA
>DASQAE010000177.1:0-13140 GCA_035635915.1 Burkholderiaceae bacterium
CCTGCAGCCGGATCCGGACGAAATCGCGCGTGCGGCGGCGATCATCAGTGCGGCCAAACGCCCGCTTGTGATCACCGGCCGCGGCGCACAGCGCGCGGGCGCCGAGCTGGCTCGGTTGCTCGACGCTACGCGAGCGGCCTACCTCGATACGCAGGAAAGCCGCGGCCTGATTCCGGCCGAACACCCTTGCGTGGTCGGCGCAGTGCGAGCGCGTGCGATGCAGGAGGCGGATCTCGCGATCGTCATCGGCCGCAAGCTCGACTACCAGGTCGGCTACGGCTCACCGGTGGTGTTCCCGCACGCGCGCTTCATTCGCATCGCGGACAACGCCGACGAGTTGCGCGACAACCGCCGCGGCGACGTCGAGATCCTTGCGGCCGCGCCTCTAGCGCTGCAGGCGCTGACCGGAGCGCTGGGCGGGCGCAAGCCCGCGACCGATAGCGCATGGATCGAAGCATTGCGTGGCGAGCACGTGCGCCGCTCGTCGAAGTACGCCGAAACGCTCGCCAATGCGCCTGCCGGCAAGGATGGCCACATGCATCCGAACCGTATCTTTGCGGCGCTGAAGAAGATCCTCAAACCCGATGCGATCACCATCGCCGACGGTGGCGACATCCTGAGCTTCGCGCGTATGGGCCTTGCGCCGGCAACCTATCTCGACGCGGGCGCGTTCGGCTGCCTGGGCGTGGGCGTGCCATTCGGCATCGCGGCCGCGCTCGCGTGCCCCGGCAAGCAGGTGGTCGTGATATCGGGCGATGGCGCATTCGGCATCAATGGAATGGACATCGACTCGGCCAAACGTCACGACGCCAAGGTGGTGTTCATCGTCGCCAACAACGCCGCCTGGAACATCGAGCGGGTGGACCAGGAGCTGAACTACGGCGGCCGCGTGGTGGGCACCACGCTGGCGTATTCCGACTATGCGCAGATGGCGCGTGCGTTCGGACTGCACGCCGAACGCGTCAGCGATCCGGCGCAATTGCCCGCTGCTTTGGAGCGCGCATTCGCGCAGGCGCCGGCCTTACTCGACGTCGTGCTCACACGCGATGCACTGTCCTCGGACGCCGGCAAAGGCCTGGGTTGGGTCCCCGACTATCAAGCCCTGACCGCGTGGGACGACGCCGAACGCAAGCGCCGCGGAATGTGAGCGCACTCGTGTCATTCCGAGCCGCACCTCCTGGCTCATTCCGAGCCGAAGGCGAGGGATCTCGGTCTTCGAATGACCGAGATCCCTCGCGACGCTCTCGCGACGCTCCGGATGACAAATAGTGCTCGGGGTGACAAATCGGCATGCAGACCATCCCCCAATCCGTCGCTACTTACGCGCGGCTGCAGCCTGACAAACCCGCTGCCCGCGACTCGCGCCGCGCGCTCACCTATCGCCAGCTCGACGAGCGCTGCAACCGCCTGGCCAACGCGCTGCTCGGATTGGGTCTGCGCAAAGGAGACCGCGTCGCCATCCTCGCCTACAACTGCATCGAATGGATGGAGCTTTACATCGCTCTCGGCAAAGCCGCACTTATCGCCGTTCCGATCAACTTCCGCCTCGTGCCCGCCGAGGTCCGCTTCATCGTTGAAAACTGCGAGGCCAGCGCCTTGGTCGTGCAGGACGAGTTGCTCGATCGTGTCGAGGCGATCCGCGCGGAACTACCGATCGCCGAGCAGCGCTATATCCACTTCGGTCCTGAGAAGGTGGCGGCGGGTTACCAGTCGTATGAAGCCCTGCTCGCCGCGGGCCGGCCGCACGATCCCAGGATCGAAGTCGCGCTGACCGACCCATGGGCTTTCATGTACACGTCCGGCACAACCGGCAAGCCGAAGGGTGCGATTCGCAGTCACGGCAGCCAGTCGCGGATCGGTCTCGTGACCGCTTACGACATGGGATTCGCGCGTGACGACACCGGGCTGCTGGTCATGCCGATGTGCCACGCGAACTCGTTCTTTTTCCTCAGCGCTTTCGCCACCATCGGTGGCACCTGTTTCATCTACGACCGCAGGAGCTTCGATCCCGAGCACCTGGTGCTCACGCTCGCCGAACAGGGCGCGGCATTCACGTCGCTGGTACCGACGCACTACATCATGATGCTGGGACTGCCCGCGGCTGCAAAGGCGAGCCGCGACATGTCGAAGGTGCGCAAGCTGCTCATCTCTTCCGCTCCGGCACGGCGCGAGACCAAGCTCGAGATCATGGAGTACTTCAAGAACTCGCAACTATTCGAGTTGTACGGCTCGACCGAAGCCGGGTGGGTGACGCTGTTGCGGCCCGACGAACAACTCACGCACCTGGGCTCGATCGGCCGCGAGTGGACCGGGAACGGCCGCACGCGCCTGCTCGATGCCGCGGGTCGCGACGTGCCGCAAGGCGAACCCGGCGAACTTTTCTCGCATACGCCGTTCGTGTTCGACGGCTACTGGAAGCTGCCCGAAAAAACCGCCGAGGCCTTTCGCGGCTCTTACTGCTCGGTCGGCGACATGGCGCGGCGCGACGAGCAGGGCTTCTATTACCTGGTCGACCGCAAGAGCAACATGATCATCAGCGGCGGCGAGAACGTCTATCCGTCCGAGGTCGAGACCGTTCTTTGCCAGCATCCGCAGGTGAAGGACGTGGCCGTGATCGGCGTGCCGCACGACAAATGGGGCGAAGCGGTGCAAGCCGTGGTGATCCTGCACGACGGCCAGTCGGCGCAGGAGGGCGATCTACTCGCGTGGTGCAAGACCCGCATCGCGGGCTACAAACGACCGCGGTCGATAGTGTTCATTCGCGAGGAAGAGATGCCGCGCACCGCGACCGGGAAGATCCAGCATCGGGTGTTGCGCGAGCAGATGCGGAAGACGTAGCTAGCGGCACCTGACGCCGCGCGAGACGCAGCGGTCTTACGAACTGGCGGTGGCGGCCGCGGTCGCCGCTGCGTCATCAGCCCGCCGCCAAAGGACGACGACCAGCCAGAACAGGAATACTTGAACCGGCACTGGAAGGTTGTTGCCTAGATCGATGACTGATGTCCGTCCTGCCCAACCCGTGGGACCGATCCGCCCGATCAATGTCTCGTTCTCTGACACTTCGAATTGGCGTCTCCATGCGGAGGTCGCCTTCAGCGTCAGCTTTCGCCCGGCGGTATCGATCCGAAAGGCCCGGCTGAAGGCGCTGATCTTTTGCGCCTGCGCCAGGATGTTGTCGCCGGACTGCAGTGCGAAGGATCCTTTTATCGCGCTCTGGCGATGTAGCGAGAAGGTCTGCCCGCCAATCTTTATGTCGGCACGCTCACGGAACCAGGCCATGTCGATCTCGGCGATTGCGACTCCATCTCGCGAGACCGTGAAGTCCCAGGAAAAAACGCCGTGCGGTGTCGCAAGAAGCACAAGCGCCTCTGGGCCGATGAAGCGAGCCACGCGCCCGCCTTGATCTTGAATCTAGCTTCATCTTCCAGCCTTGCGGCAGGATCCTTCGGCTCGCAGAGTGTCGAATCGTCACGGCGCCTCGTCTTTTGATTTCCAATGCGCCTCACGCCATCTTCTTGAAATTCGTGATCCAGTTCGTCTCCCAGGTCTTCGTTTTTGGATCGAACGCGCGCACGCTGACGCGGCGACAGGCACCGCCCGGCAGGTTGAACCCGTTGTCGTCCATGTTGCCGTAACCGCCGAGCAGCGGCTGCATGGTGCTCGTGCCGTCGAATTCGATCCACTCGTTGTTGTTGGCAAGGCGCGCTTTCAGGCGGCGGTGCTGCGCACGCCACGAGCCGAAGAAGAGATCGAAATCGTGGGTGGGATCGTTGGTCATGGAGTCGTTCTCCTTTGGTTTTTGGTCAGCGGCACCTTGAGCCGTGATGAATGGAATCGAGTTCAGAGCCGCGACATGCAGCGACAGGCGCATCGCGTTGCGACGATCGGGATTGGGGGTCATGGAAACCTCGTTCGAACTGACGCGGCGATTTATACGGCCGCAAACATGGACGTCTCACGTCATGATTCGCGGCCGGCGCGTCGACTGTGTTGCTGGCTTCGTCAGACCACGGTCGGCGTTGCCGCTCCGTCGAGCGAAACCACCGCGCCGCTGACGTAACTCGCGCGCTTTGACGCGAGGAATACGACGGTGTCAGCAATGTCTTCCGGTTGTGCCAGCCGGCCAAGTGGCATGGCGCTGGTTCGCTGCTCGAGCAGCTCCGCGACCGAGCGGCCTGTTTGCCGGGCCTCCGCTTCAAAACCTTCCTGCATGCGTTCAGTAACCGTCAGCCCGGGATTGACGGCGTTGACGCGTATCCCTGTGCGCGCGAACGCGTTCGCCAATCCGACGCTCGCCAGCATCAATGCTGCATTGGCGGCGCCACCCGGCAGGTGCGTGGGTCCCGCCAGTTTGCCGCCCATCCCGATCACATTGATGATGACGCCGGCGCCGCGCTTCGCCATCCCCCGCAATACCGCGTCCATCGCGTGCACGTAGGTGAAGTACTTTGCCTGCATCGCGGCGTGCCAGTGTTCCGCGGTAAGTTCGGCGGGCGGCGTGCGCCGAGCCGCACCCGCGCAATTGACCAGCACGTCGATCGGACCGAGGCCGCGCTCAACCGCGCCGACCATCGACGCCGCTTGCTGCGGATCAGCGAGATCGGCAACGACGGTCAGCGGCTTGAAACCCGCGGCGCCAAGCGTCTCGGTTGCCCGCGCAAGGTGACTTTCATTGCGCGAGGCGATCGCGACCCGAGCGCCCTCCGCAGCAAACGAACGCGCACAAGCGAGACCGATGCCCTTGCTTCCACCGGTGATGAGGACGATGGCGCCTTTGAGGCCGAGGTCCATGGAGAAACTCCCTGTTCATATCGAAGGCTCTACGATAGAGCGGGAAGTGCCTGCACAGGATCTTGCGAGGCTGAGTGACGCTACCGCGTGCTGCGCGGTGGATGTACGACGGCCAGCGTCTCGCTTATTTTCGCAGGCCGCGGCAGCAGCATGCCGACTTCATCGCGATAGCGGCGATACCGTTCGCCGAACTGCTCGAAGAGGTGTGGCGTGGATTCAGCGCGCGCTAAATCGTAAAACGCAAACTTGGCGCGCCACGTCATCGACGTGTATCTCCCTCCACCGCTGCGCGGGGGAGGGCTGGGGTGGGGGCGGCGCGTGCTGGATTTCTACAGCGACTCAAGCCGCGTCAAGGCTTGCTCTGACCACTCTTTCCTGTCTGCGACGACGGTTGCTTCAACGCAGCTTCCATCTCCTCTGGCGAGATCAGGTTGTCATGGTTCTTGTCGATCGCTCTCCAGTCACGCACTTCGCCCGCCGCTACCGGAGGATGCTGCGCTTTTGTGCTGCTGGAAGGTTAAGATTGCTGTTGCTGGACATCGCTCTTGCTCGGCGCGGCCTTCGTCTTGTCGGGGTTGCGCGTGCCGGCTGGCCGGTCCTGCGCCAGGGTTGCAGTGCCGAAGCTCGCGCACAAAAGCGCGACGGCCAGCGTGGAGTTGATGCAGTTCATGGGGGACTCCTCTGAATCTGGGTTGATCGTCTTGCGCGCCGCCACTCGGTGATCGAGCCGAGGAACGCGGTCAGGACGGCGAGGGGCGCTGCTTTCTTGTTTTTCATTCGGCGGGCAAGTCTCGCTCCCGGGGCGGAACCCAACGCGGCGGATTGCGAACGCGTCCAACGCGTGAACTTTGCGGCAATTTCTGCAGGTCTACCGCCGTGCGCGGCACCGCGACAGCGAAGGTGCGTCAGGTCAACAACACCTCTTCGACCTTGCGCCGCGGGCTGGCCAGCGGTGTCACCGTGGGATAACCGAGGCGGAATGGCATCAATACCTGGCGGGAGTTGTCGCGTGCCAAATCCTCCAGCACGTGCTGGAAGTGTGGTGCGAGTCCTTGACTGCGCTCGCGATCGGCCCGCTCAGGCAGCTGGTTCAGCGGGTGCATGGCGATGCCTTCGGCCTGTGCCCACAGGTGCATGCGTTGCCACAAACGGCCACCGGAAACGCGCGTTACGTTGTCGCTCGCGTCACGCACCAACAGGACGCCGAACGCCGATGCGGTGGCGACGTGAATGTCGCGCGTGTTCTCGAGCCACAGTCGATCGGCCTGCTGTTGGCTCACCGCCGGCCCGACCTTCGCGGCCACGCGCAGCCACGCGGGGAGCGCCTGCGCGTCGATCGTCAGCCCGTCGCGCTTTTGCTGGATCTCGCTCCACGAGGTACGGAACCAAGCGCCGCTGTCGCGCGACTGCTCCGCGTCCGTGATGATCGCTTCGCTCGCCTCGACGATGCGCGCAGCCACGCCACTCTTTTCCTGCGTACTCGTGACCCAGCGCACGGAAACCGGCGGCAGATCGGCAGCCAGCGCTTCCAACGCGGAAAGCGCGGAGAACGGCAATTCGCGGTGCGTGTCGTAAGCGCCGCGATTGGTGTGTCGGTGCGCAATCGCCGCGTACATCCGCGAAGCGATAGGCGTGCCGCGCTCGAGCTTCACTGTGGCGACGTGGGTCGGATCGGCTGGATTCGGAAAGAGCGCCGCACTCGCCGCATAACCCGTCGCGGCTGCAGCCTGCAGAAGGTTCTCCAGCGCACAACCCAGTCCTATGTGCATCTCGCGCCGGAACGGATCGATGCTGCCGATGTTGCGCGCGGGGTCCGCAAACAACTCGATGCTTCCCGTGCCGAGGCGAAAGCGCCATGGCTGCGTGTTGTGCGGACTGGCGGCAAGAGTCGCGGCGTGCACGAGGTGCATCGTTGAGCCGGGCGCAGCCTCGCTCCAGGTGCGCCACGCGTCGAACGCAGGTCCCGTGCCGGTGCTGAAGACGCCCTGATCCCACGCGCGCCACACAAGCGCTGCGCCGCCGACGATCAGCGCGCCGGTGCCAAGTCTGAGTACGGTTCGACGACGGGACACCCGCGTCTCCTGGATCTGCTTCCTACGCCGGCACTGCCCTGCGCCACGCCGCCGGAGGCATGCCGAACTCGCGCTTGAAGGCGCGGCTGAAGGCCGCCTCCGACTCGTAGCCCGCGCGCTCGGCCACTCGCACAATCGCTTCCGGTCCCGAGCGCAGCGTTCGCGCCGCCAGCGCCAGCCGCCATCGCATCAGGTACTGCATCGGCGGCTCGCCTACCAGAGTCGCAAAACGTTCAGCCAGCGCGGAACGCGAGAGCGCCACTTCGCGCGCAAGCTCGTCCACGGTCCACGTCTTGCTCGGATCCTCGTGCAGCAGGGCCAACGCGCGCCCTATATGCGCGTCACGCAGGCCCGCCAGCCAGCCCTTGCCCTCCGGCGGAAGACTTTCGACGTAACGACGTAGCGCCTCCACGAACATGAGCTCAGCGAGCTTGGCCAGCATCGAGTCGCCACCAGGCCGCGCCGCCACTGATTCGCGCACGCCCACCTGCAGCAGGTCGTGCAGCAGTGCGCGCGCCTGCCCTTCGCCGATCGGGATGCGCAGCAAGCGCGGTAGCGCTTCGAGCAACGGCCGCACCACGCCGCGACTGCAGCCGAGATAACCGCAAACGAAGCGCGTCGCCGCGCCGCCGCCGCCATGGCGCATCTGAATGAATTCGGGGTCGCCCGCTGGTTCATCGGCGAGCGGAGTGTCCGTGTCCATTGGGGTCAGTTGCAGGTCGCTGCCCATCAGATGCCTGTCGTCCCACGGGAACAGGACCACATCGCCGGCCGCCACGTCGAGCACTTCACCGCCGTCGGCCAGCCGTACCTTGCAGGAACCTTCGCTGAGGCAATGGAAAAACACGACGTGCTCGGCGGCAGGAAGACGCGCGCGAATGCGCGCCAGGCCATACCTGCCGCGTATGCACCAGGGCGCAGTGAATTCCGCGTTGAGGTAGATGGCGCCTTCAAGCCGTACCGACCTGAGCACGCCGGACAAAGCATCCATGGGGTTTCGATCAAGAAGGGTGGAGTGTCGGCCAACACGCGCAACCCGGCGGCGTGGATATTAGCTAGGCCCGCGCGCCGAGGAATCCTGCGCCGAAGCGTTCTCATCACCTCACTGCGTCCGTCTCGGCGTTGGCGCGGATTTCAACTGAAAGGATCTGCAGCATGGCAGTCGCGAACGAAACCGGCTCCACCGAGAGCCCATCGAGCACAAGACAGTTCAAAGGCAGCTGCTTCTGCGGCGCGATTGAACTCACCGTCAGCGGTGAACCGGTTGCAATGGGGTATTGCCATTGCGAGTCGTGTCGAAGCTGGGCGGCAGCGCCCGTGAATGCCTTCACGCTTTGGAAACCCGACGCGGTGAAGGTCACTCGAGGCGCCGACAACATCGGTACCTACAACAAGACGCCGCGCAGCTACCGTAAGTGGTGCAAGACCTGCGGCGGCCATCTCTTCACCGAACATCCCGGCTGGGGCCTCTTCGACGTATACGCGGCGACCATTCCGGACTTCCCGCATCACGCCGGCGTGCACGTCAACTATCAGGAGACCAAGCTGCGCATCCAGGATGGGTTACCGAAGATGAAGGACACCCCGAAGGAAATGGGTGGCTCCGGAATCACCGTAACTGAATAGCGCCATTGCTTCGGTCGCCGTGCCGGCGTTTTGCTCCGGCAGACGGCGATTGCCAGCGTCATGAACGCCGTCCTGTTATCACTGATCACCTTCTTTTCGACGCTGGCCGGCGGCTTGTGCGCGCTCCGGTTCCGCGCCCGGCTGCACCTGCTACTGGGTTTCACGGCCGGCGCTTTGTTGGGCGTGGTTGCTTTCGATCTCCTGCCGGAGAGTTTTGCCCTATCGCGTCGACTGGGCAGCGACAGCCAGGCGCCGTTGGTCGCGCTGGCAGCCGGATTTCTCCTGATTCACGGCCTAAAGAAGTTCGTGCTGGTCCAGCATGTGCATGAATCCGATCGCGCGCCCCATCATCATCCAAGCGCCGGCGTTCTGTCGGCCGTCGCCTTGATCGGTCACAGCTTCATGGACGGCGTCGGCATCGGCGTCGCGTTCCAGGTTTCAGAGGTGATGGGCCTCACCGTTGCGATCGCGGTCATCGCGCACGATTTCTGCGATGGCCTTAACACCGTCAGCCTGATGCTCCTGCACCGAAACACGACGTCGCGCGCGCTGGTGATGCTCTGCCTCGATGCCCTCGCGCCACTCGTCGGCGCGTTATCGACGTTTGCATACGGCGTTCCTCCGGACACACTGGTTCTCTATCTTGGTTTCTTCGCCGGGTCCCTCCTTTATGTCGGCGCTGCCGATGTCCTGCCGCAGGCTCACTCTCGGGCGGGGTGCGCGGCAGCGATGAGCTTGATCGGGCTCATCGCACTCGGGGCGTCCTTCATCTACGTCGTGATGCGTGTTACGAGTTGAAATGCTTGTCATTCGGAGCCGAGGAATCTCACGCGCCACGGGAATTCCTGACCTTCGGCACTGTCCGAGCATCCGCGGGAATATGCTTTGCTGCGCAGTACGGCCCGCTGTCTCCTGGCTCAAAACCGCCATGCACTTTCTCGCTCTCGGCACAGCAACTCCGACGCCCCGTTACACCAAGGCCGATTGCCTGAGTGCGTTCGAACGTTCCGAGTGGTACGCGCGCCTGGACGCGCGTTCGCATCTGATCGCGCGCAGGGTCATGGAACGCGACAACGGTATCGAGGCGCGCCGGCTCGCACTCGATTCGCTCGACGAAGTTTTTGCAATCGATCCCAACACGCTCGCGCGGCGCTTCCTCAAGCACGCACCGGCGATCGCCGCAGAGGCGGGTCACCGCGCGTTGGTGAAAACGGGTCTGCCGCCCGCTGCGATCGACGCGATCGTCATCAGCACGTGCACGGGTTATGTTTGTCCCGGACTCTCCGGATATGTCGTGGAGCGGCTTGGCCTGCGCGCCGACGTGCAGGCGTTCGATCTGGTCGGTCAGGGCTGCGCCGCCGCTCTGCCGAACCTTCAGCTCGGGCGCGCGCTGCTCGGATCCGGCGCATGCGAGCACGTCTTGTCGATCTGCGTCGAGGTGAGCAGCGCCGCGATGTATCTCGACAATGATCCCGGCGTGCTGATCAGCGCCTGCCTGTTCGGCGACGGTGCGGGAGCGGCGGTGCTGTCGCGTCGTCCCGCAGATGGGACGCGGCGCGTCGAATGGGTCGACAGCACGTCGTTCATCGAGCCGTCCCAGCGCGCGGCGCTGAAGTTCGAGCAGCGTGACGGCATGTTGCGCAATATCCTGACGCGTGATGTGCCCGCCCTGGCTGCCGTACACGCGCGGTACGTTCTCGACACGGTACTCGAGCGCGCCGGCCTGAGTGCAACCGACGTGAGCGCCTGGATCATGCACGCGGGCGGGCGCGACGTGTTGCTCGCGATCGCCCGACGCTTCGAGCTCGAAGCAGACGATCTGCGCTACAGCGCCGCGATGCTGCGCGAGTACGGCAACCTCTCGAGCGCCTTCGTGTACTTTGTCCTCGACGCTGCGCTGGCGGACGGCGCGCGCGACGGCTGGTGGTGGCTCTCGTCGTTCGGCGCCGGATTCAGCTGTCATGGGGCGCTGCTGCGCGTGCAGCGATGAACCATGGTGATGCGCAGGTTGGTTGCCGCCGAGACGCTGGACCAACTTGATGCCCGCGATCCGTCTGCCGTGCGCTCGCGGCGTGACCTGCGCCGAATCCATCGCGTAATGGGCACGCGTTCGATCCTGCTGGGCGGCCTTGCAGATCTGCGCGCCGCCGCGCGCAGCGGCACATTGCGCTTGCTCGAGCTCGGTGCCGGCGACGGCACGCTTTTGCTCGGCGTGGCGAAGGTTCTGGCGCGGTCCGGCGTGCGTGCCGACCTTACTTTGCTGGATCGCCAGTCGTGCGTCGAACCACAAACGATCGAAAACTACGCGCGCGCAGGTTGGAGCGCGGCCGTATACATCTGCGCCGTCTCCGATTGGATTGCAGCACGAGGAGAGGCACCGCAAGCCTGGGACGCGATCGTCGCCAATCTTTTCCTGCATCACTTCAGGGACGAGGAACTTGCCGCGCTGCTAAGTGCAGTCGCCGCCCGAACCGGTCGTTTCTTCGCCTGTGAGCCGCGTCGCGCGTGGCTGGCGCTCGGCGCCAGCCATCTGGTCGGCGCGCTCGGCGCGAACGCTGTGACGCGCGAAGATGCAGTCCTTAGCGTCCATGCAGGTTTCACTGACAGCGAACTTTCCGCGTTATGGCCTTCATTGCACGGCGAGTGGCGGTTGCATGAGTACGGGGCAGGGTTGTTCAGCCACTGCCTTCAGGCGACACGCGCCTTCGCTTCCTGATGCGATCCGACTTCGACGCCGTGATCATCGGCGCGGGTCCCGCTGGCTCCGCGGCGGCGATCCTGCTGGCGCGCGCCGGTTTGTCCGTGGCGCTGGTCGAGAAAGAGCGTTTCCCACGGCGCAAGGTATGCGGCGAATGCATCGCGGCCAGCAACCTGCCGCTGCTCGACGCACTTGGCATCGGTGCCGCGTTGGAGGCGAGCGCGGGTCCCGAACTGCGCCAGGTCGGACTGATGCGTGGAGCGTCGTGCATCGTGGCCGACCTGCCGCCCGCGCCCGATGCAGGCAGCCGTTGGGGGCGCGCTCTGGGCCGGGAAAAGTTCGATACGCTGTTGCTGGACCAGGCTCGTGCGGAAGGCGCGCTCGTTCTTCAGCCGTGGCGGGTGAGCGCCATCGATGGGCAACGCTGCCGGCTCGACGCGGTGGATTCGTCCGCAACGATGATGGTGCAGGCGCGCGTGATCGTCGCGGCGAACGGCTCATGGGAAGCGCTGCCTTCGGCGCGCCAGGTGCGAAGCGTGGGGCGCAAGCCATCGGACCTTTTTGCATTCAAGGCGAACTTCCGTGACACCTCGCTCCAGCCGGGACTTTTGCCCGTGTTGTCATTCGACGGCGGCTACGGCGGCATGGTCGTCGCAGGCGATGGCATGACCACCGTGGCCTGCTGTGTGCGCCGCGATCGATTGCAGTCCGCGCGGCGTGCGGCTCCTGGTTTGCGTGCGGGTGATGCAATCGAGTCGCTGTTGCAACGCGAGTGCGGCGGCGTGGAGGCCGTGCTGCAGACGGCCACGCGAGCCGGCCCGTGGATCGCGGCTGGTCCTCTCCATCCCGGTGTTCACCTCACAGCCGGTGAAACGTTTTTCCGCATTGGCAACGCGGCCGGAGAAGCGCACCCGATCATCGGAGAAGGCATCAGCATGGCGTTGCAGTCGGCCTTCCTCCTCTGCACGCACTTGATCACGACGCTTCCGAGCGTGCGTATGCCCGATCAAGCATGGCGGCACGACGTCGGCCGCCGCTACGCAGCGGAGTGGCGGCGCGCCTTCGAGCCACGTTTGATGCTGGCGGCCACGTTTGCGCACGCGGCGATGCGCAATTCATCAGGCCGAGCGCTCCTTGCGCTCGGCCATGTATGGCCCGGGTTGCTCACTCACGGTGCGCGTTGGAGCGGCAAGGTGCGCAGTGCTGGGGATCCGGACGTGGCGATGCGTTGAGCGGATCCGGCAGCAATGCTTGAGCGACGACTACGGCTTCGTTGCCCGGCCCGAGTTAGTCGCCGTCGCCATCGTCGACCTTGCGCACCTCGAACACCGCCGCCGTGCGCGCCGGCACGACAAACGTCCCGGTACCCGTGTCGAACGTCGATGACCGCACGACCGGATCCGCGCCCCTGCGCTGTACGGCGTGCAGACGTGTCCTGGTTCCAGCGAAAACCGCGCGGCCGGCAGTCTGCGGCGCGAAGCTCGCCGCGACCTTGTCGGCATTGATCAGCACGACCAGCGCACGGCCTCTCTCGCCGGTTATCGTCATCACGATCAGCGCGGGGTTCTGCGCCGGGCCCGTGTTGTAGAACTTCAGGCGTCCGAAGATCTCAGGCGCCGAGCCGAGCTTGAGCAACTGTGTGCTGCGCCGGATCGCAAGAAAGTCGGCGAAGTTGCGGCGCGCCTGGTCGATCTCCGTGAAACCCGGCTCGAGCGATGGATCGCGCAGGAACGGCGCCATCACGCTCCAGTTGGCGGTGTCGTTCGACCACGCAGGCGGCAGGCCCACGCCCCAGTTGTTCGACTGGTAGGTGAAGTCGAGCTTGTTGAACCAGTCGCCCGAATCGAAGCTGTTGTTGTCGAACGACTTCGATCGCAGGATGTCGTCGCCGGCGTGGAAGAACGCGACGCCCTGCGACAACGCGATGATCGCCAGCCCCAGCGTCTGCGCGCG
>DASQAE010000178.1:0-2174 GCA_035635915.1 Burkholderiaceae bacterium
ACGGAAGTGTCGCGAGCGGGCAGGTGTTCTTGCCGCCGCCCGTCCACTGCAACTGCGGGGCATAGACGCACTGCTGCAACACCGACGCGTATTGCCCGGCCGGCTTGTATGCGTACACGCGCGACACATGATCACCCGAGAAAACGTACTCGTTGGTATTCGGCGCCTGCGCCTGGCTCTCGACGAGGACAAACGCTTCGTCGGTCGCGACGTTCCCCTGTGTCGTGCGCAACGTCGCCGTGAATCCGAGAATCGTGTCGGGCACAACCATTGGTGCCGTAAAGAGCGCCCGCAGCGGATCGCTGGTATCGACGATGACGGGCGGCCCCAGGGTCTGCTTCCAGGTGACCGACTGGACCGCGTCGCCGGGCGCCAACGTGGGCCAGGCTCGGAGCGAAACGTTGCCGCCCTGGCGTACGGCCTGGTCGTTGCGCACGTTGAGGCGAGTCGAATCCGCACTTGCGACAACAGGAATGTCAACGGTCGCCGATGCTGCAACACCGTTCGCGTCGACGACGTCAGCGCGAAAGGAGTAAGTGCCGGCCGCAAGCGGGAGGAAACTGATCGCCCCCGATTTGTCCGAGAGCAACGCCACTGCTGCACCCACGGTCTGTGTCCACTGCACGCTGCGCAGGGGGCCCTGGCAACCGCCGATCGTTGTGCCGACCTGCACGCCGGCTTTCACCGGATTGGTCGGCAGCATGGTGAACCAGATCGTGCCAGGGGTCTGGCAGGACGGCACCAGCTGTGGCACCGGATACACCGTCAGCAAGGCGTCCGTGCTTAAGGCTTCGCCGGCGCTATTGCCGACGACCACCGAAAAACGTGCGCCGTCGTCACTCAGGTCCACCACCTTCCCATACGTTGCCGCCGTCGCGCCAGTGATGTCGACACCATTGCGCCGCCACTGGTAGCGCGTAGGTGATCCGGTTGCCGACACACTGAAGGACACACTTGCGCCGACCGCCGCAGCACGGCCGGCTGGTCCGAGGCTGATGGCCGGCGCAGTTGCCGGTGGCGGCGCTGGTGCAGGCGCGCCGCCACCGCCACTACCGCCACTGCCACACGCGGTCACCAACGAGGCGGTGAACAGCATCGCACCGACGCGCAGCAGTCGCGAAGAGACCATCTTGTATTCCTCCTCGTCCGGCGCGCCGCCGCCGGCCCCACCACTCAAGAATCGCGTCCCGGCAACGGCATGCCGAAAAAGACCCAGGCAAACATCAAGACCAGCGCGAGAAAACACGTCACGCCGATCAGCATCAGTCGGTTGCGCTGCAAAGTCTCGTGGCGCATCTGCCGCACCTCGCGCAGGATCGCTTCCTGGCGCGATGTGTCGGTAAGCGCCTGGTGCACCAGGCGCGGCAGTTGCGGCAGCAGCTGGCTCCATTGCGCAGCTTCGTAGCGCAGGCGTTCTTCGAGTCCTCTGAAGCCCATCTGAGTTTCCATCCAGCGCTCGAGAAATGGACGCGCAGTCTTCCAGATGTCGAGGTCAGGATCGAGCTGGCGCCCCAGGCCCTCGATGTTGAACAGCGTTTTCTGCAGCAGGACGAGCTGCGGCTGCACTTCCACGTTGAACCGGCGCGACGTTTCAAACAGGCGCAACAGCACCTGCGAAAACGAAATGTCCCTGAGCGGCCGGTCGAAGATCGGCTCGCAGACCGCGCGAATCGCACTTTCCAGCTCATCGACCCGCGTGGCGGAGGGGACCCAGCCGCTTTCGACGTGCAACTCGGCCACGCGTTTGTAGTCGCGGCGGAAAAAGGCGAGGAAGTTCTGCGCCAGGTAGTTCTTGTCGCTGTCGGCAAGCGTGCCGACGATGCCGAAATCGAGCGCGATCCAGCGGCCGGCATCATCGCCCTCGACACCGACGTAGATGTTGCCCGGGTGCATGTCGGCGTGGAAAAACCCATCGCGCAACGCCTGAGTGAAAAACACCTCGACGGCGCTGGCGGAGAGCTGCTTGATGTCGATTCCGGCCGCCCGCAGGCGCTCGACCTGGTTCACAGGCACGCCGCGCATGCGCTCCATCACCAGTACCGACCCGCTGCAATAATCCCAGTACATCTCGGGCACGCGCAGCAGGTGCGAGTTGGCAAAGTTGCGCCGCAGCTGCGACGCGTTGGCCGCTTCGCGCATCAGGTCGAGTTCGTCGTGCAGGATCTTGTCGAACT
>DASQAE010000179.1:0-4832 GCA_035635915.1 Burkholderiaceae bacterium
CTCCTGCCGCTCGCGGGTTATCGCTCGAAAACACCTGAAGGGCGCGAGGTCCCGGCAAGCATCTACTTCGACCTTGCCACGTGGCACTTGATCAACACGACGTACGGACACGCGCGCGTCGGCGAAATTCGCCGCATGCGGCCGATGTACGCGGACGGCCGCATGCACGCGCGCCTGCTCGGCATCCTGCGCCATCGCCTCGGGCATCAGCTCGCCGCGCGCGCCGAGCAGGCGAAGATCGCCGTGGCAGAGCACGGCAGCGCGCGCGTCGATCTTGGCGCGGTCGAAACACGACTGGCAGTGGCATTCGACGCCGACCAGCAGAACACCGCACTCGCGGCCAACCTCGAGCGGATCGTCGCCGCTGCGCGCGAAACCGCGCACCGTGCGCAGATTTCGCAAGCGCAGGTGCAGGCGGTTTATTTCACGGGCGGGTCAACCGGTTTGTTGCCGCTGGTAGAGCGCATCGCGGCGCAATTCCCACAGGCCGACGCGGTGCATGGCAACCGATTCACGAGCGTTGTGAGCGGGCTTGCGCTGACCGCGCAGCGCCGCTTCACGTCATCAGACGCGATATTCGGTCAGTGCGCGTCGCAGCCGGCGTTCGGCCCACCAGAGACCGGTCAGCTTGCCGGACACGCCGAGGGCGAACAACGTGCTGAGGCTCACCGCGATCAGAACGGCGCGGTGGCCGTGCAGGCCGGCGCCAAGCGCTACGAAGCCTGCCAGCGCCACAAGGCCGACGAGCAGGAACAAGCTCGCCATCGCCCAGCCGCGTGTGTTCAGGCTGCGATTCAAATGGTGCTGGAGTCTGCGCACATCACGCGAGTAGCCAGGCACGTTCAACTCAACACGAAACACGCCGCGCCGGGCTCGGCGCGATGTCAGCGCGAGCAGTTCGGCCTGTGTCTGAATGCGTGTCGTCATGGGAGGGTCCCGTGTTCGGCGGGACTCGAATCCCCGCGCTTCGCCAGTCAATCCCCAGCGGCGCAACAATAGACATCGCCGCATACCGTGACGAGGGCATAGGCGGGCGATTAACACGCGAATTTGCGCCTTGCATCTGCTGCACAAACTGGGAAGTCGTGGAGCGCGCGCTCGCTAAGGCGCGAATTGCGGGCCTGGCGCCGGACTTCTCGCGCCCTGCGTGCGCACTTTGACTGTATAGTTGCGGCCTGAACGTGGTGCTGTTGTTCCGGTTGGCACCACATTCCTCGGTTTTCCGCCTTCGCGCACCATCCTCGCGCCAGGGCTGTCCCCCGAAGTTCCATTTGTTCTGCATTTTCCTGGACCGGTTCTGCGCTGCGTGCGCACAGGACGTGCTCTAGGAGATCTACTTGAGCTTCACATTCGAAAGCCTTGGGCTGGCGGACGCGCTCGTGCGTGCCGTCGCTGACGAGGGCTACACCGAAGCAACACCCATTCAGACACAATCGATTCCGGTGATCCTCGCCGGGCGCGATGTACTCGGCGCAGCGCAAACCGGCACCGGCAAAACCGCCGCGTTCACGTTGCCGCTGCTGCAACTTTTGGCTGCACAGCCGCATGAACGCCGCCACCCGAAATCGGTGCGCGCCCTGATCCTCACCCCCACGCGCGAACTGGCCGCCCAGGTCGAAGAAAGCGTGCGCACGTACGGGCGCCACATGAAAGTCACTTCGACGCTCGTCTACGGCGGCGTCGGCATCAATCCCCAGATCGATGCGCTCAGGCGCGGAGTCGACATCCTGGTCGCGACACCGGGACGCCTGCTCGATCACGTCGGTCAACGCACCGTCGACCTCACCAAGGTCGAAATCCTGGTGCTCGACGAGGCGGACCGAATGCTCGACATGGGCTTCATCCACGACATCAAACGCGTGCTTGCGCTGCTGCCGCGCGTGCGCCAGAACCTGCTTTTTTCCGCCACCTTCTCGGACGAGATCCGCGACCTCGCGCACGGCCTGCTGCGCAATCCGGCGACGGTCGAAGTGGCTCGTCGCAACGAAGCCTCGGCGCTGGTTACGCACGTCGTGCATCCGGTCGCGCGCGAACGCAAGCGCGAGCTGCTGCGCGACCTGATCGTGGCAGGCGACTGGCAACAGGTGCTGGTGTTCGTGCGCATGAAACACATGGCGAACCGTCTGGCCGAGCAGCTTGCGAAGGACGGGATCATGGCGGCAGCCATCCACGGCAACAAGAGCCAGGGCGCGCGCACCCGTGCGTTGGCAGGTTTCAAGGAAGGCTCGGTGCGCGTGCTGGTGGCGACCGACATCGCGGCGCGGGGCCTCGATATCGAACAGCTGCCACACGTGGTCAACTTCGAGCTGCCGAATGTGCCTGAGGACTACGTGCATCGTATCGGCCGCACCGGGCGTGCAGGCAGCCCCGGGCATGCCGTTTCGCTGCTGGCGCCCGATGAGAACACCTTTCTGCGCGACATCGAACGGTTGATGAAACGCACGCTGCCGCGCGAAGTTGTGCCCGGCTTCGAAGCCGGCAAACCCGGCACGATCGTCGACGACGAGGCACCGCGCCGGCCCGCGCCGCGCCGGGCGCAGCAGACCGCGCGCCCACCGCGCAAGAAACCGGCACCGGCGAAACCACATCAACATACGCAGCGACGCGACGCGGGGCACGCCCAGGTTGCGACACCCACGACCGCGCATGCGACGCCGGCAACTCCGAAAAATCGGGGCCAGCATCAAGGCAAAAGCAGCAACGGTGCTGCGCCGAAGCCGCCACAGAGTGGAGCGCAGCGACACAATCCTCAGCCGGACAACAAGGTGCACGCACCACGCGGCGACAAACGCGCGGCCGGCCGCGACGGTGCGCAAAAGGTCGACACATCCGTTCGCAGCAGTTTGCCTCCAGGTTGGCCTAGATCCTCGCGCGGTCGTTGATCAGCCGTATGCGGGACCGCGTTACGCGGCGCGGCGCGGCAAGCGCGACTAGACTTGCACGCATCATCCTCGTCGGAGCGTCCTATGGACACGCTCGAGGCTTCTCGCGCTGAAGTCAGGGCTCGACTCGCCGCGCTGCGCGCGGCGATGCGCGCGCAAAGAATCGATGCGTGGATCGTGCCATCGGCCGATCCGCATCTCTCGGAGTATCTGCCGCAGCGCTGGCAAGGTCGCCAGTGGCTGTCGGGATTCACGGGTTCGGTTGGTCTGCTGATCGTTACGCCGGTATTCGCCGGACTGTGGGTCGATAGCCGCTATTGGACCCAGGCCGAGGTTCAGCTGGTCGGCACCGGTGTGAACCTGATGAAAATTGGTGCGGCAAGCAGCCCGGCCTATATCGATTGGATCGCCGAGAACGTCCAACCTGGCGGCACGGTCGGGGCTGACGGCGCGGTGCTCGGCCTTGCGCAAGCACGCGCCATCGAGGAAAAACTCGCACCACGCGGCATAAAACTGCGCACCGACGTCGACCTGCTGACTGAAGTGTGGAAGGACCGGCCGGATCTGCCGACGATCCCCGTCTACGAACACGACCCCGCCTTCGCCCCGGTGAGCCGGCGCGAGAAGCTCACGCTGTTGCGCGAAGAGATGACGCATGCCGGCGCTGACTGGCATCTTATTTCGACACTGGACGACATCGCGTGGCTCACCAACCTGCGTGGCGCCGATGTTCCCTACAACCCGGTTTACGTCGCGCACGCGTTGATCGGGGCGCAGGAGGCGAAACTTTTTGTCGCCGAAGAGAAAGTGCCTGCAGAACTGCGTGCGCGCCTGCTGGCCGAGGGATTTGCGGTCGCTCCGTATGCGCAGGCCGCCGCGGCGCTTACGCAGTTGCCTCCCGGCAGCACTTTGCTGCTTGATCCGCGGCGCGTGACGCTCGCGCTGCGTCAGGCGGTTCCGGTCGCGGTGCGCGTCATCGAAGCCATCAATCCGACCACACTCGCCAAGTCGCGCAAGACCGCGGCCGAGGCCGAACATATCCGGCGCGCGATGGAACAGGATGGCGCCGCGCTGGCAGAGTTCTTCGCATGGCTGGAAACGGCGCTCGCGCGCCATGAACGCATCACCGAATTGACCATCGACGAGCGCATCACCGCGGTGCGTGCAAAACGGCCTGGTTTTGTGTGTCCGAGTTTCTCCACCATTGCCGGTTTCAACGCAAACGGCGCACTCCCCCACTATCGCGCGCTGCCGGATTCGCATGCCGTGATTGCCGACTCAGGCAAGGTCGGCAATGGATTGTTGTTGATCGACTCGGGCGGCCAATACGAGAACGGCACCACCGACATTACGCGCGTGGTCCCCATCGGCTCGACCACGGCCGAACAGCGGCGCGATTTCACGCTCGTGCTCAAGGGCATGATCCAGCTGTCGAAGCTGCACTTCCCGCGCGGCACCAAGTCGCCGCTCATCGACGCCATTGCACGCGCGCCCATCTGGGCCGCGGGCATCGAGTTCGGGCACGGCACCGGTCACGGCGTTGGATACTTCCTCAACGTGCATGAAGGCCCGCACGGCATCACGCCACATCTGGCGCCGGAGCCCGCCACGGCGATGGAACCGGGAATGATCACGTCGAACGAGCCGGGTATTTATCGGCCGGGGCGCTGGGGCGTGCGGATCGAGAACCTGCTCCTCAACGTGCCGGCGGGAACCACGGAGTTCGGCGAATTTCTGCGCTTCGAGACGCTGACATTGTGTCCGATCGATACCCGCTGCATCGAGCGCTCCCTGCTCGATGCCGATGAGATCGCATGGCTGAACGCCTACCACGCAACGGTGGCCGAGCGCGTCGGTCCGCTGGTGAGCGGCGACGCGTGGCACTGGCTGCAATCGCGCACGCGGGCACTCTGAATTTTCGGCCGTGGCCGAGAACCTTCTCGTTTACGT
>DASQAE010000180.1:0-2400 GCA_035635915.1 Burkholderiaceae bacterium
CCCTGCCGCGTCGTGCACGAACATCCATCCGATGCCTATCGTCGCGGCAACGATGGCGGTCCACGTGCGCAGGTCGATGCGTGTTCCGAGCACGAGCCGCGCCAATAGCGCGGCGACCAGCGGTCCCACGCTCAAGACCACGAGCGTGTTCGCCGTGGTCGTCAGGGTCAACGCAAGCATGAAGGCGGAGTACATCGTCGCCCAGCAAAAACCCGAAATGACGCCGGACCAACCGCTTGCGGCAGCGGCGCGCAGGCCACCTCCCTGGCGCGAAACAAGCAAGTAACCAGCAACGCAGATTGCGGCAAAAAAGCTGCGCCAGAAGGTGATCTCGAAGCGTCCCACCCGCTGCAACTCGGGCGAAAGATGGCGCGTGACAACGCCTGCGATGCTCCACAAGAGAGTTGCGCAAACCATCAGGCCAACCGCGCGCCGATGCGTCATGGTGGCACTGGTGTTCATCGCTGGCCTACTAGGCGGCTTCCCGTTCCGCCCGCTTGCGCTCGTTCTCCTTCAAGTGCCGCTTGCGTAACCGAATGCTCTGTGGCGTTACCTCGACCAGTTCATCGTCGGCGATGAATTCCACCGCGTATTCGAGTGTCAATCGGATCGGCGGCACCAGATCGATGTGCTCGTCCTTGCCGGCGGCGCGCACATTGGTGAGCTTTTTTTCCCGGATCGGGTTGACGACCAGATCGTTGTCGCGCGAGTGGATGCCGATGATCATGCCCTCGTAAAGTTTGTCGCCGGGGCTGACGAACATCCGGCCGCGCTCCTGCAACTTCCACAACGCATAAGCAACCGCTTCGCCGTCGTCCTGGCTGACGAGCACGCCGTTGCGCCGCTCGCCCACGCCCCCCGGTTTTTCGGCGGCGTAGTCGTCGAACACATGACTCATGAGCCCGGTCCCGCGCGTCAGCGTCATGAACTCGCCCTGGAATCCGATCAGGCCACGCGCCGGGATGCGGTACTCGAGCCGCACACGACCGCGGCCGTCGGACTGCATGTCCTGCAGTTCGCCTTTGCGCCGGCCGAGTTCCTCCATCACGGCGCCCTGGTTCGGATCCTCCACGTCGACCGTCAGCATCTCGTACGGCTCGTGGCGTACGCCGTCGACGTCCTTGAGCAGCACGCGCGGCCGTGACACCGCAAGCTCGTAGCCCTCACGCCGCATGTTCTCGATCAGGATGGTGAGATGCAGTTCACCGCGCCCCGCCACCTCGAAAATCGTCTCGTCGTCGGTGTCGCGCATGCGCATCGCGACGTTCGACTTCAGTTCGCGCTCCAGCCGCTCACGCAGCTGGCGGCTGGTCACGTACTTGCCTTCGCGTCCTGCAAGCGGGCTGGTATTGACGCAGAAATTCATCACCAGCGTCGGTTCGTCGACGCGCAGCAACGGCAGCGCGTCCGGCGCGTCAATCGGACAGAGCGTGCAGCCGATACCGATGTCATCGATGCCGTTGATGAGCACGATGTCGCCCGCCTGCGCCTCTTCCACCACTGCGCGCTCCAGGCCTTGGAAACTCAGCACCTGGTTGATGCGGCCGCGCGTCGTCGGCGCGTTCTGTTCGCCCTCGGGTCCGTGCATCACGAGCACATCCTGCCCGGCGCGAATCCGGCCGCGCGCGATGCGGCCGATGCCGATCTTGCCGACGTAACTCGAGTAGTCGAGCGAGCAGATCTGCATTTGCAGCGGGCCATCGGGATCGTCGCCGCGTACAGGAACATGCTGCAGGATCGCTTCGAACAGCGGCTGCATGGTGCCGTCGCGCACCCCCGGTTCCGTTCCCGCGTAGCCGTTCAGCGCGGATGCGTAGATCACGGGAAAATCGAGCTGCTCTTCGCTCGCGCCAAGTTTGTCGAACAGATCGAACGTGGCGTTGACGACATAATCTGGACGCGCGCCGGGGCGATCGATCTTGTTGACGACGACGATCGGTTTCAGACTTTGCGCCAGCGCCTTGCGGGTGACGAAACGCGTCTGCGGCATCGGCCCTTCGACCGCATCGACCAGCAGCAACACGCCGTCGACCATTGACAGCACCCGTTCCACTTCACCGCCGAAGTCGGCGTGACCCGGCGTGTCGACGATATTGATGTGCGTGCCCGCGTATTCGACCGCGCAATTCTTGGCGAGGATGGTGATGCCGCGCTCACGCTCGAGGTCGTTGGAATCCATCACGCGTTCGACCACGTGCTGGTTGTCGCGGAAGGTGCCGGACTGCGCCAGCAGCTTGTCCACCAGCGTCGTTTTGCCGTGGTCGACGTGCGCGATGATGGCGATGTTGCGCAAAGCTCGGGTCATGATTGGCTTTCGTTCTGATTCATCGGCTGCTGCACCAGCCGCCGCGGAGCAAGCAGGCCGTGTTCATCGATCTGGGCTACGCCGAGCAGCCGCGA
>DASQAE010000181.1:0-5079 GCA_035635915.1 Burkholderiaceae bacterium
GCCTCCGCGAAAGGCCGCGAGTTGGCCTGCGCCAGTTCGGCGAAGATGTGTTGCAGCAGTTGCTTGTTCTGCGTCGTGCTCATGAGGGTTCTCCTTGAAAGGAACCTCATTGCACAGGCTAGAGTACGCTCTAGGTCAAGCGCTTTCTACTTCAATAGTCGTAGATGTGCTCGATCTCGACCCCGCGCGTGCCACTCAGGCCGTTGAGTGCCGAAGCCAGTTCGCCGACCGGCAGCACCAGCGCCACGCGTTTGTGTCCGGGTCGCGTGAGGATGGGATCCTCGAACAGCACGCTCGTCCCGGCAAACGCGGGCCTCCATTCGGCCGGCGTCAACACGGTCACCAGGATGCGCGCGTCCGTGGCGTTGCCCGCGATCTCGCGAAAACTCGCGCCGCCTTTTGCCAGCGCGACCGCGTGCGGCTTGAACGCGTCGTAGCGCGGCACCGTGACCAACGCGCGGCCACCGGGCACTTCCAGAAGTACTTTCAAGTCGGGCAACTGCGTCCGGAAGTTGGCCGGAAGGCGATCGACGATCACCGCCGTGACCGGCATTGGCTGGTCATAACTGGCCTTGGTCGCTTTCTTGATCAACCAGCCGTAGGCTGCCTTGATGCCGTACTCAGTGGTCAGAGCGTATTTGCGCTCCCACTTGCGCAACGGATCAGGACCGATCAGGCTGGTCTCGCGCCATAACCCGCGCAGCCTGGCGAGGAAGTCGTACTCGTACCACGGCTGCACGCGGATGAACTCGACGTAGTCCTGCGCCACGCGCGCGCCGTAGCGGTCTTCTTCGGTCAAACCGTGCACGGCCGTCAACTCGCTGAGCCGCCCGATCACCGTCTCGTAGGCGGAGCGGATCGCGTATTCGACGGTGGTACTGGTTGCGATCACGCAGATCATCACGTGATAACCAAGGTTGAACGGATAGTCGCGCGTGGCGCGTGTCACCGCGCCGTAGCTGCGCCACAGCTGGCCGATGTGGCCCCAGAACGGAAAATCGCTCGGCGTGTGCTCGCGCACGTAGGTCGCGTATTCGGCCGGGCTGTGCACAAGGAACCACTCGGGATACGTGAGAAACGTCTGTTCCTCGCCGCGCCGATGTTCGGTCGGCGTGACGGAAGCTGTCGCTGCGTTCGCCGCCCAACCGACCGCGAGCGTGCAGGCCACCCAAGCGAGACCGAAGATCGCAACCAACGTGCGTTTCATGCGTGCCGGTCTTGCTTCACGAACGCCATCAGGACGTTGTCCGACGGGTCGTGCGCCTGCAGGATGCGCTTGCCGCTGTCGGCGAATCCTGCTCGCTGCAACCGGTTCACCCATTCCTGCACCGATACGAAATGGCGCAGTTCGCGCGCATTTTCTTCCCACGGCAGACCGAGTCCTGCATTAAAAACCGTGTGCGCAAGCGATACGAACGCGAACATGTCGGGCGTGGTGACGTCGTGGTCGCGCAGGATCAACCTGCCGCCCGCGCGCAGCACGCGGTGGATCGAAGCGACAAACGGCTCGAGTTTCGGTGGATCGATGTGATGCAGGCCGATGTAGCAACTCACGAGATCGAGGCACTCATCGGGCACTTCGTCGGAAATGGGCGTGTAGTCGGCAAGCGGCAACCAGGCGCCCAGCTTCGGCACACGCGCGCGCTCGACGATATCGACCGGCGAGTAGGTCGGTGCCACCTCGTTCACGAACCACAGCGGCCCGTCGAAGCTGAGGTGCTTGCGTAGTTCGCTAGCGTAACGGCCCGTAGTGCCGATCTCCATGTACCCGTCGACCTCGCGTTTGTCGCCGAGCAGCTCGAGCGTCTGGCGTGCCATCTCCTTCTTCTGTTTGCTGAGTGAAGGCAGGGCGTAGAAAACTTCCGACAGCAACGGCTTGATGGTCGAGATGCGTTCCTGCAGGCGCCGGTAGATCGCCTCGTCGCCGGGGTGCGCAGCGGACAACTCCTTGATCAGCGTGTGAAAACGGTCCTCCGGATACAACCGGTACACGTTCTGCAGGAAACGATAAAACGCGTCCTGCCAACGCAGGTTGGAATAGACCGCGTTGAAGTCGGAGACGTTGGTGCGGGCGAGCGCAGCGACAGGCGTGGGCGTCGGCTGCGCGACCAGTGTCGGCGCGTAATACTTGTCCCACAACACGTTACGCAGGCGAAAGTCCGGATCGAACCTGCGCTTCAGATCAAACAGCTCGCGTGCGCGCGGATAGGCGCGGTGAAACTGCTCCGCGGTCGCGTGCGGTTGATACGGCAGGTAGTAGGTACCGCCCACCGCGAGCACGGCATCGATCAGCTCGCGCGTCCAGACAGCCACCCGGTCCTTCGCGTTCTCGCGCGTGCGCTGCTTGTAGTACAGCACCAGGGCAAATGTCTCGGCGCGCGCCCACGCCAGGAGCGATCCCGGATCGCCGAGCGCATGGCGGATCGAGATGTTGAGCGCATTGACACGATGGCGCCCCAGGATCTCCGCCATCACGGGGACGAACTGCGTGAGCTTGTCGACCGGGACGAAATACTCCTGCAGCACATAAGTGCGATGTTTGCGCGACGGCGGCTCGAGTTCCGCCACGTCGTAACCGGCCTCGTAGTTGCGCCAATGCACCGGCGCGGTGAGATAGAGCACCGGGTCGATCAACCACTCGCGCCGCCACCTGCCGAACGGCGTCTCCGACACGGCCCAGAGGAAATAACGCTCGAGCGGATAGGTGCGCCGGTGCGGCTGCAGCCGATACGGCACGGTGACAGGCCGTTTGGTTTCGACCCAGCTCACTGCGCGCACGCGCTCGTAGTGTGGCGCGTAGATATCGGCGTTGTGAAACACCGCCGTGCCCGCGTCGCGCACGTGCTGGCGAAAGTAGGACGGGTAGTCCTTGAGCGCCATCTTGGCCGCGACACGCTGCACGCGCGTGTTATCGGCCAGGTGCAACTCCGCCTCGACAAAAACACCGAGCGCGCCATAACCACCGATCGCGCCATAGAACAGCGTGGGGTTCTCGGTGGGGCTCGCTTCGACCAGTTCCGCATTGGCGAGCACGAGCTTGATCGAGCGTATCGACAGGATGAGCGGTCCCAGGCCGATGTAGCGGCCGTGCACATTCACGCTCAACGATCCGCCCACGGTGAAATTGGCGTACGTCTGCATGATCTTGACCGACAGTCCGTGCGGATCGACAAATCGCTGGATGTCGCACCAGCGGATGCCGGCCTGCACCCGGATCGTCTTCTCGCTGGGCACGAATGAGACGACCTGGTTCATCTTGCGCATGTCGATGTGCAGCGTGCCCGCGCTGGCAGTCTGTCCACCCATGCTGAAGTGGCCGCCGCCGACGCACACCGGGCCGTTAACGCGCCGCAGAATGTCCTGCACTTCCGCGATGCTGGTCGGCGTCGCCACCGCCCACACCGGCACCGGGTTCAGTTGCGTGACGTCGTTGACGATGAACTGCGCCGGCTGCGTGGCCATCATTGCACCGTCAGATAGTCGGCGTCGAACAAACGCGGATCGTCACCGTACTGGTTCTCGCCGGGCGAGCCGGCACGCAACCCGAGCGTGATGAAGAGCCAGAGTGGGCCGAGAATCGGAACCACCGCAACCAGCAGCCACCACGCCGACGTGCCGCGGTCATGCAGCCGCTTGACCGCGAGTGCGGCGCCGCCCCAGAACAGCGGCGGATACAGCGCGAACGTGGCCGTGCGACCGACCACCGTGTCGAGGAAAACGAACAGCACGACGAACACTGCACCCAGTGCGAGTGCAGACCACCAGAACGCGGACCGCTCGATGCGTCCGCGAAACGAACCGTATGTACGCAGAAACTTGCGCGCCACCATGTGTCGCATCAGCCCAGGTGCTTGCGCACGTAGACGTTGCCTTCGTCGTCCTCGCGCACGATGGAAAAACCCGCGGCGAGATACATCGCAAGCGGGCCGAGATGCAACATCGGAAACAGGCGGCGCGGCGCAGCGTTGCACCACCCGACCACCTCGCCGGAGCGTTCCGGCCAGTGCGTTTTCGCCGGGTCGTGATACGGGAAGTAGCAGTCGGCCCAGCGCGGGTTGTCGGTGAACGCATTTTTGTCGAAGAACCGCAGGGACTCGTCCACGCGCTCGACCGCGCGCGGCTTGACTTCGATCGGGCCGAAAACGCTCACTTGTCGTCTCAGCTCGCGGGGCAGGTATCGCCGAAAACAAACGGCGCCGCCGGTGTCGCGGCGTCGGGTGGCAGGAAGGCGTTACGGAAAGTGAATGCCCGCGGCGTGGGTCCGTCCGCGCGCAGCAGGTCCAGGCGTTGTTTCGCTTCCACGATGGTCGGCCGATGCCCGCGTGGGACCCACCAGAGAACGAGATACGCCTGCGCCATCCGTTCGAACCACTCCTTGCGCCGTCGCATCACTTCGACGTGCGCCGATTTGTATACGTAACGGTTCAGTGCTTCGACGTCCCGCCACACCGACATGTTGACGAGCACGTTCTCCCCGAGCGGGCGCAGCGCCGTTGCATCACCTTCCTCGGTCTGCAAGCGCCAGACGAAGCCCGGTGCAGCCTCGGCGACCGCGTTGATACGGTCGAGATTGGCCACGAATTCGGCCATCACCGGCGATTCGAGCGGCGCCTTCAGCACCGCGATGTTCAGTTGCGCAAGCTCGAACTTCGACATGGGGTTCCTCGGCAGGCACGGCACACAAGGCCGCGCATTCTACGAGCCCACGCCGGCGCGTGGTCATCTGAGTGGCAGTTCCAGATCTTCGTACGCGTCGGGGCGAAAACGCGGCGTACAGATGGCGAGGAACACGAGATCGACGCCGCCGACGTTGGTAATGCGCTGGCGGCACGACGGTGGAATCAACACCACGTCGCCGGGGACCACTTCTTGCGGGCGCACATCGCCGATCTCGACCCGGCCGCGTCCCTCGAGGATGACGTAACGCTCCGTCATGGCCTCCAGGCGATGCCAGCGCGTGGTCACGCCGGGTGCAACCCGCGCGCGAGCAACCGACGCCTCGGGGTCGTCCGCCGTGTTGGCAAGTTCGTTGATGTGGCACAACTCCGGCGTGAAGTATTCCGCCGCTGCGTCGAAGTG
>DASQAE010000182.1:0-2779 GCA_035635915.1 Burkholderiaceae bacterium
GCCATGTTCTCGGCCACGGTCAAGCGCGCAACGACGCCGTTGCGCAATGGCTCTTCCGGCAGGCTCGCCACCGCGTGCCGCGCCAGTTCGCTGCGTGTGCCGCGGAAGGCCGTACCTTGCACGCGTATCGCACCGCCTCGGGCGGGACGCTGTGCCAGGAGCGTCTCCACCAACTCGCGCTGCCCGTTACCCGCCACACCTGCGATGCCGACGATCTCGCCGCCTGCCACACGCAGCGAGACGCCGCGCACGACCGTCCGACCGGCATCGTTGTCGGCCACAAGGTGGTCGACCTCGAGCACGGCCGCATTCGATCGCGCGGACACCGCCGCAGTGGCGGCGCTGGTTACGGCGGTCGGCGCGTGGCGCGGGCCGCCGATCATCAGCTCAGCAAGCGCGGCGGCATCGAACTGCGCCCGCTGCCCGCCGCCGACAAACTGGCCGCGCCGCAGGACGCTGACTTCGTCGGCGTACTCGAGCACTTCGCGAAACTTGTGCGTGATCATCAGCACCGTCAGCGTGCCCGCGTGTGCGAGGTCGCGCAGCGCGGCCAGCACTTCATCGGCTTCTTCAGGCGTCAGCACCGAGGTCGGTTCGTCGAGGATCAGGAAACGGTTGTCGGCATAAAGTTGTTTCAGGATTTCCAGCTTCTGCCGCTCGCCCGCGGCGAGCGAGCCAACCGGCGCGTCCATGTCGAGCTTGAACGGCATGCGCTGCATGAACGCCGCGAGTTCGGCGCGACGCCGGCGCCAGGGCACGAGAAACGGCACCGCGCCGCGTGCGAGCACCAGGTTCTCCGCCACCGACATCGACGGCACGAGCGTGAAGTGCTGGTACACCATGCCGATACCGAGCGCGCGTGCCCGCTGCGGCGATTCGATCGCCTGCTCGCGCCCGTCCACCAGGATGCCGCCATCGTCGGCGCGGTGATAGCCGACCAGGCATTTCACCAGTGTCGACTTGCCGGCACCGTTCTCACCCAGCAGCGCATGCACCGAGCCGCGTGCGATTCGGATGGAAACCTGGTCGAGCGCAGTGAAATCGCCGAAGCGCTTGGTGAGGCGATAGGTTTCCAGGCCGAGCGCGCGCATCGAATCGACTCACTCGGTCGCAAGCGCAGCCAGTAGTTGCGTGGACGACGCGACGGCACCGAACACACCGCCCTGCATCTTGATCATCTTGAGCGCAGCCAGGTGGTTGCCGCGGTCGGTCGCGCCCGTGCCATCTTCCAGCATCAGGCACTCGAAGCCGCGGTCGTTGGCCTCGCGCATCGTGGTGTGCACGCACACGTCGGTGGTGATGCCGGTGAGAACGAGGTTGCGCAATCCGCGTGTGCGCAGGATCAACTCGAGGTCGGTGGCGCAGAACGAACCTTTGCCCGGCTTGTCGATGACGACTTCGCCGGGGTGAGGTGCGAGTTCGGGAATGATCTCCCAGCCGGGCTCGCCGCGTACGAGGATGCGGCCGCATGGACCGGCATCACCGATGCCTGCGCCGATGCGTTGCGATCGCCAGCGTTTGTTGGCAGGCAGGTCCGAGAGATCGGGCCGGTGTCCTTCACGCGTGTGAATGATCGTGAAGCCGAGCGCGCGCATGCGTTCGAGCGCGCGGCGGATCGGCTCGATCGGCGCACGGGTAAGCGCGAGGTCGTAGCCCATCCTGTCGACGTAACCGCCGACGCCGCAGAAATCCGTCTGCATGTCGATGACAACCAGCGCGGTGTTTTCGGCGCGCAGATCGCTGTCGAACGGCCACGGATAAGGATCGGCCGCGACGCTGCGGAAGCCAAACTCGCGTGGTTTCATGCTGCCTTCTTCGCACCATCCGGTTGCTGGTCGTACTTGCGCGTCGGCGGCGCGAAGCCGCACGACGTGCCGTCGCGCACGACGACCTTGTCTTCCCATGGCAATTTGAACTTGGCGGCGACCATGTCGTGCATGAATGTGTATGGGCAGTCCTGGGCACCGCCAGCAACCGCGACGTAACCGCGGTGATAAAGCTGGTAGGGATTGTTTTCTACACCCCAGTGCGTGCGCGCCTCGCGCACCAGGTCCGGTCGCAACTCGCACGTGATGATCTCGTCCGGGCGATGGCTTCCTTCGACCAGCGGCGTGCCGTCGAAGTTGACGAACATGCCTTCGCCCATCGAATCGAACGTGCCATCGGAACCGCACATGCAGACGCTGGCGGTGATCATCAGGTTCTGGAAAGCATTGGCCTGGTTGGTGATCTGCCACGCATGCCGGATCGGTGCGGTGTAGCCGGCGGTGCGGATCATGATCTCGGCGCCTTTGTATGCACATTCGCGCGCCATCTCGGGAAACATGCCGTCGTGGCAGATGATCAGGGCGATCTTCGCGCCGCGTGGTCCATCGATCACCGGAATGCCGAGGTTGCCCGGCTCCCACGGTTCGACCGGCACCCACGGATGCAGCTTGCGGTAGTAGAGCTTGATCGCGCCCTGGTCGTCGATGATGAGGCCGCTGTTGTACGGATTGCCGTGCGGGTTGAACTCCATGATCGAGAAACAGCCCCAGATCCGATGCTCGACGCACGCGCGTTTGAACGCGGCCACCTCGGACCCGTCGAGCCGGCACATGATGGCCGGGTTGGTGTCCATCGAGAGCCCGTGCAACGAATATTCGGGAAACACAACGAGATCCATGCCCGCCAGGTTGCGGCGCGCCTTGCCTACGAGGGCGACGATGCGTGCGGTCTGCGCGACAAGATCGTCCGGCGTAACGACGACGGGAAGCTGAAGCTGTACCAGCCCTAGCAC
>DASQAE010000183.1:0-4533 GCA_035635915.1 Burkholderiaceae bacterium
CGAGGTCGCCATCCAATCGCAACAACAACGCGAGCAGGTTCTTGCGCTGGTGCGCCAGCGCATCGCGGCCGGCCTCGACACCGTGGTTGAACTGCGCCAGGCCGAGGGTTTGATCGCGCAGTCGCGCGTGGAGATCGAGGCGCTGGGTGAAGCGATCAGCCGCGCGCGCCACGCACTGGCAGAACTCGCCGGCCAAAACCCGCAGGCGCTGGACACGTTCGCGCCGACGCTCGCAGCGGTTCGTTCGCGGCCGTTGCCGCAAGGTCTGCCTGCGGACCTGCTCGGCCGGCGCGCCGACCTGGTGGCGCAACGCTGGCGCGTCGAAGCAGCGTTGCGCGACGTGGATGTAGCGCGGGCGCAGTTTTATCCCAACGTAAGCCTGACCGCGTTCATCGGCCTCTCGAGCATCGGCCTGGACCGTTTCATCGAGGCGGGTTCGCGCACCTATGGCGGCGGTCCGGCACTTCACCTGCCCATCTTCGACGCCGGCCGGTTGCGCGCCAATCTGAGCGCGAAGAGTGCCGATGTCGACGCGGCGGTCGAGGGTTACAACGGCGCCCTGCTGCACGCGTTGCGTGAGGTGGCCGACGAACTCACCAGTCTGCAATCGCTGGACAGCCAACGGCGGGCCCAGGAAGACGCCACCGCTGCGGCCGACTCTGCGTTCGAACTCGCACGCCAGCGTTACCAGGCCGGGCTTGGCAATTTCCTGGTCGTGCTTACGGCACAGACCAATGTATTGACGCAGCGTCGTGCTGCCACCGATCTCAAGGCACGCCACCTGGCGAGCGAAGTCGCATTAAGCCGCGCGCTCGGCGGTGGGTTTGAGATCGACCCCGATTCCGTCCCAGCTCCAGTGAAGTCTGCTTCTCGTTGAACGTTAGCGCTTCAGAGTCAGAGAAAGAAAGCCATGAACGACGACAACCAAACTGCGAAGAATCCCGCCGCCGCTCCGGTCGCTGCACCCGCCAACGGCAACGGCAAGCGCAAGCGCGCATTGCTCAGCGTCACCGCTGTGACCCTGCTCGCTGCGATCGGCTACGGTGCGTACTGGTGGATCTATCAACGCCACTACGAGTCGACCGACAATGCGTACGTGCAGGCACCGGTGGTGCTGATCACGCCGCAGGTGACCGGCACCGTGCTCGCCATCCTTGCCGACGACACTGATTCGGTGAAGGCGGGCCAGGCGCTGGTGCGGCTCGATCCTACGGATGCCCGCCTCGGGCTCGAGCGAGCTGAATCGCAGCTCGCGCAAACCGTGCGCGAAGTGCGCACCCTATACGCCAACGACGACGCGCTCGCGGCCAACATCAAGATGCGCGAAGCGGAAGTTGCGCGTGTGCAGGCGGATGTGGCGCGTGCGACCGACGACGTCAACCGGCGCAAGCCGCTGCTCGAAACGGGTGCAGTCGGCGGCGAAGAAATGAAGCACGCCGAGACGACGCTTGCATCGCTGCAAAGCGCACTCGCCGGCACTCGCTCGGCTCTTGCCGCCGCGCAGGAACAAGCGACCTCGAATCGCGCCTTGACCGAGGGAACCAACGTCCAAAAACACCCGAACGTCGAGCGTGCGGCAGCCGCGGTGCGGGAGGCGTACCTTGCCTTGCAACGCGTTGAGCTCCCAGCGCCGGTCACCGGCCAGGTCGCAAAACGCACTGTGCAGGTGGGCCAGCGCGTCGCGCCAGGGACGCCGCTGATGTCGGTGATTCCGCTCGACCAGGTATGGATCGAAGCGAACTTCAAGGAAGTGCAGTTGCGCGAGATGCGCATCGGCCAGCCGGTGAAGCTGCGCGCCGACCTCTACGGCAACAAGATCGAGTACGACGGTCACGTGGCCGGGCTGGGCGCCGGCACCGGCGCCGCGTTCGCCCTGCTCCCGGCGCAAAACGCAACCGGTAACTGGATCAAGGTGGTGCAACGCGTGCCGGTGCGAGTCGAGTTGGATCAGAAGCAGCTTGCCGACCATCCGCTACGCGTAGGCTTGTCGATGGAAGCAACGGTCGACATCGCGCAGCAGACCGGCGCACCCGTGCTCTCCGGCAACGCACCGCGTGCCAGCAGCCGCACCGATGTGTTCGAAGCGCAGAACGGCGAAGCCGATCGACTGGTAAGCGACATCATCGCCACCAACATCGGCAAACCCGTCGTCGGTCGTTCACGCGGCACGGCAACGGCGAAGGTCGCAGCGGCGGTTGCGCGGTAAGAGTCATGAGCGATTCGATCTCCACGACCGCGGACGGCGCGCGTAGCGCTGCGCCTCCGGCGCCCGCGCGCCCGGCAGGGCCACCACGCCCGGCGTTTCCGCCGCTGCAAGGCAGCGCGCGCGTCATCGGCACGCTGGCGCTCTCGCTCGCCACGTTCATGAACGTGCTCGACACGTCGATCGCCAACGTGTCGATTCCCGCGATCGCCGGCGACATGGGCGTCAGTCCGTCGCAGGGTACGTGGATCATCACGTCGTTCGCGGTTGCCAACGCCATCGCCGTGCCGTTGACGGGCTGGCTCACGCAGCGGTTCGGCCAGGTGCGCCTGTTTACCGCAAGCATCATCCTGTTCGTGATCGCGTCGTGGCTTTGCGGCCTGGCGCCGAACATCGAATCGCTGATCTTCTTCCGCGTCGTGCAAGGTCTGGTCGCCGGGCCAATGATTCCGCTGTCGCAGACGCTGCTGCTCGCAAGTTATCCGCCGGCGCTCTCCGGCATGGCGATGGCGTTCTGGGCCATGACCACGCTCGTCGCGCCGGTGACGGGGCCACTGCTTGGCGGGTGGATCACCGACAACATTGCGTGGCCATGGATTTTCTACATCAACATCCCGGTTGGCCTCATCGCGGCCGCGGTGACGTGGTCGATCTATCGCTCGCGTGATCCCGGGCCGCGCAAGGTCCCGCTGGACTATGTCGGCCTCGGCTTGCTGGTGACGTGGGTCGGCGCGATGCAGATCATGATCGACAAGGGCAAGGAGCTCGACTGGTTCGGCTCGAACCAGATCATCATGCTTGCGATCGTCGCGGTGGTCGGGTTCGCATTTTTCCTTGCGTGGGAGCTGACGGATTCACACCCGATCGTCAACCTGCGCCTGTTCGCGCGCCGCAACTTCCTGATGGGTACGGCTGCGCTCGCGGTCGCCTACGGGCTGTTCTTCGGCAACGTCGTGTTGCTGCCTCTCTGGCTGCAGCAGTGGATGGGCTACACCGCCACGTGGGCGGGCATCGTGACGGCACCGGTGGGTGTGCTGGCGATCCTGTTGTCACCCTGGGTGGGCAAGAACGTCTCGCGCATCGATCCGCGCAAGCTGGCGACGATTGCCTTCCTCGGCTTTGCGCTCGTGCTGTGGATGCGTTCGGAGTTCAACGTGCAGGCGCCGGTGATGACGATCCTCATCCCGACCCTGCTCCAGGGCGCGGCGATGGCGTTCTTCTTCGTCCCGTTGCAGGCGATCATCTTCAGCGGACTAAAACCCGAGCAACTTCCGGCGGCCTCCGGCCTCTCGAACTTTGCGCGCATTACCGCCGGCGCCGTCGGCACGTCGCTCTTCACGACGTTGTGGGAAAACCGTGCGTCGCTACACCACGCGCAATTGAGTGAGATGGTCAACCGTGGCAACAATGCAGCAACGCAAGCGATGGCGCAGCTTGGTGCTTCTGGGCAAACACCGGAGCAGGTCACGGCGACGATCAATCGCCTCATAGATCAGCAGGCGTACACGATGGCGGCGACCGACGTGTTCTATCTGTCGGCGGTGTTGTTTGTCGCCCTGATCGCGCTGGTTTGGTTCACGCAGCCGAAGATGACGCCGGCCGCGGCCGATGCGGGCGGCGCGCACTGACATAACGCGCGCCGCGTTACTCCCACTCGTAGCGCATACCGAGCCACGCCCCTCTTGGCGCACCCAGGCCGCGGAACGACTCCGCCCGGGCATTCGCCGGGTCGAACAAGCGGCTCGGTCCGGCAAAGACGTTCTCGCCGAGAACGCCGAAGTTCGCGTAGTTGCGATTAAAAAGGTTGTTCACACGCGCGAACAGCTCGAGGCTTTTCGTGGCCCGATAGCGGCCGTCGAGATTGACGACCGTGTAGCCGGGAATCGGGCCGCTTTGATCCTGGTTGTTCTCGTCGCCGCGCGCCCAACTCGAACTGTTGATGATGATGTTGGTGCCGACCGACCACGTCTGCGTCGGCTCGACATCGATGCGCAGGCGCAACGTGTGACGCGGCACGCCCGGGATGCGGTTACCCGGCCGGACCTGGATATCACCGGACGCGTCCGCGCTGGAATTGGCCGGGCTGTGCTCGGAGAAGCCGGTGCGATACGTCGCATCGAGCAGGCCGTAGCGCGCGATCACGCCTACGGGTCCCCATTTGTCGGCGGTGGTAAGTTCAATGCCCTGCCGCCGCGTGCGCCCGACGTTCTGGAAAAAACCGGCGTTGATACCACCACCGCTGCTGACGAACTGGATGTCGTCGAGCAGATCGGTGCGATAGGTCGCTGCACTCCAGACCAGCGCGCCCTCGCGGCCGCGCGCCCCGACCT
>DASQAE010000184.1:0-2332 GCA_035635915.1 Burkholderiaceae bacterium
TTGCCGCCCGTTACCCGCATCACAGTCGGCCCGCATCGCCATGCCGCGTCGATCGCCGATGCACTGGCCGATCGGACCGGACTCGTGGTGACGCGCTTCAACGCCCGCACCACGTTCGAGTTCGGCGCCGACGCTGCAAGATGGGCCAACGAAATGCCCGCCGCAGTTTTGCCTGCCCTGGGTGCTGCCCTGCGCGTCGAAGACGACGAGCACGGTGCAAGTTTCGCGGGCTGGGCCCAACGCGTGCGCACCGCGTTCAAGCGCGCCGCCTGAGAACGAGCGATGGCACAGAACATCAACCTTCACTCCTCGGGCCGCCGGCAACGCGCGCCGGTGTCGCGAGCTGGCCTCGCCGCGCTGGTCGTCATCGCACTTGTCGCGACCGGCGGGCTCTACACGCTGGAGCTGCAACGCCAGTCGCAGCTGCGCAATGCAGTGCAGGAGAGCGAACGCGCTGCAAACCGGCTCGAGAAGCAGCTCACTGCAGCCCCCACTGCGGCGCGCCAGGCGCAACAGGAACTGAACACCATCGAGAGCGAGGTGGTCGCGCTCGAAGCCACGGCCGCCCGCTTGACTGCCGGCGTGCTCGGCCGCACCAGCGGATTCACCGCGCAGTTGCGCGCGCTTGCACGCGGCAGCACCGAAGGGGTCTGGCTGACCGGCATCCGCTTCGACAACGCCGGCGCACAGATCGCCATCGAAGGCAAGGCGTTCGACGCCGCGCGCGTGCCGGCGTTGATCGAACGCCTGCGGCGCGCGCCGCAGTTCGCCGGCACGACCTTCGCGACGATCGAACTCAAGCCGTCCGATGAAACCGCGACCCGCGCACCCGCTTCGCTGGTGCGCTTTCGTCTGGCGACGCCCGTCGTCGAGGCGGACAAGACGGCGGCAGGAGGCAAACAGTGAAGCGCATGCTGCAGCGCTGGTGGGCACAGCGCGCGCCGCGCGAACGCTGGCTGGCCATCGTGGTTGCCCTTTGCGCTGTCGGCGCCGCCGTCGACACGAGCCTGCTGGCGCCGCAACGCGCCGAGTCGAAGAAGATCGGGCGCGATGTCGAGGCCGCACGCAATCGCCTGCAGCAGATGCAGAACCTCGCCGCGCAACAGGCGAACGACAGCGAGAGTGAAGTGCGGCAGCGCCGCATCAACCTGGAACAGCGCCGTACGCGCGCCATGCAGGTGATCGGCGAAGCGCAGGTCGATCTGATGGCGCCGCAGGAGATGACACGCCAGCTCCAGGCGATCCTGGTACGGCATCCGACGCTGCGTTTTGTCGGCATGAACACGATGAGCCCGAAGCCGCTGGTCGAAAACGCAGACACCTCGACGCGTGCCACCGGCATCTTCCAGCACGGGTTGGAAGTGCAGATAGAAGGTCCGTACCTGGACCTGCTTGGATACCTGGATGCGCTCGAGCGCACGCCGTACCACGTCTACTGGCGCGAACTCGAGATGAAGGTCACAGCCAACGGCACGCCGGTGACGCGGCTGGTCTTTTTCACGCTCTCGCGGGAGTCGGCATGGTTACGTCTGTAGAGAAGCGCGCCGACAAACCGGCTCCGGCCTCGTTGCCCGGCACGGGCAACGGCGTGTTCGTGCTGTGCCTTGCACTTGCCTTTGCCGGACTAGTGCGCGCCGAAACACTGATCGATCCGACCCGCTCGCCGCTCGGCAATCGCGGGGCCGCAGAAGGTGCGGCGACCGAAGTCGAAGCCGCGCCGACGACGCCGGGGCGCGTGCAGATGATCGTGCGTGGTCCTGGTGAAACACGGACCGCAGTCATCGACGGCAACAGCGTCCGCGTCGGCGACACGGTGCGCCTGCGCTCCGGCACCGCACGCATCGAACACATCAGCGATACCAGCGTCGTGCTCGCAAGTGCCGGCGGACACGAAACCCTGCAACTACTTCCTGGCATCGAGCGATCCGTGCGGTGCGCCCGCCGGCCTGAATCACAACGGCCGGGCGGCTGTTGAAGAAACCGGAGCGATTGATGAAATCCGATCTTGATGCCCTGCTCGACGATCCACCGCGTTTCGCGTTCGTGGCGCCGTGGACCCTGGTGCTGCTCGGCGTCATCGTGGTGCTGCTCCTCGCGGGCTGTGCCACGTCGCGCAAGAGCGAACCACTCCTGCCGGAAGTTCGCGCCGCCCTGAGCGAACCCGCGCAAACCAGACCTGCCCCATTGCCGCCCGCGGTCGCGAATGCGCTCGTTCCCCCGGCCGATCTGTCGCTGCCCTCGCTCAACGGCAAGACCAGCGAGCCGCGTTTCGACCTGAATGTCGTCGCATTGCCGGCCGCGCAGGTGTTCGCGGCGCTCGCCAAGGACACCC
>DASQAE010000185.1:0-8412 GCA_035635915.1 Burkholderiaceae bacterium
CGCGCGTGACGCCGTGGTAACCATCGCAGCCGGCGATGAAGTCGCAGCCGATCTCATGTTCGGCGCCATCCTTGTGGAAGCGCACGACGGGCTTCGCGTCGAAGCCGTGCACGCTCACGTCGAGTGCTTCGTAGATGGTCGGGGCGCCCTCCTCGTGGCGCGTCTCCATCAGGTCGCGCGTCAGCTCGGTCTGGCCGTAGACGGTGACGGTCTTGCCGCCAGTCAGCTTGCGGAAGTTGATCTGATGGCGCTTGCCGCCGAACGCCATCTGAGTGCCGTCATGGATCAGCCCTTCGCGATGCAGGCGCGCGGCCACGCCGGCCTCGTCGAGCAGATCGACCGTCGTCTGCTCGAGCACACCGGCGCGGATCCGGCCGAGCACGTATTGCGCGCTGCGCAGCTCGACGATGATGTTGTCGATACCGGCCCGGTGCAGCAGCTGACCAAGCAGCAAACCAGAAGGACCGGCTCCCACAATCGCTACCTGGACACGTTTGGTTTGAGCCATGTCTCTTCTCCGAATTTTCACTGCGCCGGAATGTGTGCGGCGAGAATGACCGATCGCCAGCGGTTGATCTCGCTGCCCAGTAAAGCGCGCAGTTCGGCCGGAGTACCCGCTTGCGGTCGTACGCCGAGTGCTTCAAGGCGTTCGCGCGTTGCGGGCGCTGCAATCGCGGCGCGCGCCGAGAGCGCCAGTCGATCGATCACCGCGGCGGGTGTGCCGGCTGGAGCCGCAAGCGCGTTCCACGATGCAACCACGTAGTCGGCAAGGCCGGCCGCTTCGCGCACCGTCGGCACGTCCTTCAGCGTCGCCAGCCGTTCTTGCGATGTGACCGCCAGCGCGCGCACGGCGCCGCCCTTGATCTGCGCAAGCATCGGTCCCAGGATTTCGAACGCGAGGTCGATCTCGCCGCCGCGCAGCGCGTTGAGCACCGCCGGTGATCCCTTGTACGGCACGATCAGCGCATCGATGGAAGCGCTGCTCTTGAACAATTCAGCCGCGAGATTCTGCGTGCTGCCCAGCGCGATCGTGCCGAGCGTCAGCCTGCCCGGGCGCTTGCGTGCTTCTTCCAGAACGCCGCTAAGTGATGTGTGACGCGAGCCGCTGCTCGCGAGCACCACCAGGTCGAAGAACCCAAGCGTGCTCACCGGCGCGAAGTCCTTGTTGACGTCGAACGGCAGTTTGCGAAACAGGCTTGCGCTCACCGCGTTGCCGTTGCTCATCAACAGCAGCGTGTATCCGTCCGCACGCGCCTGCGCTACGGCCGCCGAGCCGACGATATTGCCCGCGCTCGGGCGGTTGTCGACCACGATCGGTTGGTGCAGGTCGTGCGCCATCGCTTCCGCGACCACGCGCGCGGTCAGGTCAGCGATACCACCGGGGGCGAAAGGCACGATCAGCGTGATCGGCCGATTGGGATAGGCGCCCTGTGCGAACGCCGGGCGGGCCGCAATCAGGGCCACCGCACCAAGCGTTCGGCGGCGGAGGATGCTGGGTTCAGGACCGATCCTCACCGCGACCGCCTCAGTGCGACGGAAACTCTTCCGTGTCGATTTCGGTCTGCGTGGCGGCGTTGTAGCGCGGACCCACCACGGTCTCTTGGTTGATCAGTGTGTCGAGCCTCGCGACGGTCGCTGCGTCGAGTTCGACCGAGAGCGCACCCATGTTCTCGCGCACGTGCTCGATCCTGGTCGTACCCGGTATGGGCACGACGTGCTCGCCGCGCGCGAGCAACCAGGCCAACGCCAGTTGCGCCTGAGTGCAACCGATCGAACGCGCAATCGACGCATATTCATCCAGCAGCCGCAGGTTGGCGGCATAGTTCTCGCTCGTAAAACGCGGCATGGCACGGCGGATGTCTTTCTCCTCGAATCCCGACGCGTCGCGCAACGTACCGGTGAGATATCGGCGCGCCAGCGGACTGAATGCGACGAACGCCGCGCCGAGTTCCTTGCACGCGGCCAGGCCGGCGATCTCCGCGTTGCGCGTCCAAAGCGAATACTCGTTTTGCAGCGCTGTGATCGGATGTACCGCGTGCGCACGCCGAAGCGTTGCAGCAGAGACTTCCGACAGGCCGATTGTCTGCACCTTGCCCGCGCTGACCAGATCCGCCAACGCGCCGACACTGTCCTCGATCGGCACCTTCTTGTCCCAGCGGTGCAGGTAATAAAGATCGATGACGTCCGTCTGCAGGCGCCGCAGGCTCTCGTCGCAGGTGCGCTTGATCGTTGCAGGTCGGCCGTCGATCACACGCTTGCCATCGACGCCGGTCATGCCGCACTTGCTCGCGAGCACGACTTCGCGCCGATGCGGTCGCAGCACACGCCCGAGCAGTTCTTCGTTGGCACCGAAGCCGTACAGCGCCGCGGTGTCGAAGTAGGTCACGCCGGCGGCTAACGCCGCCAGCAGCACCGCCTCGGCCGCGGGCGTTGGCGGCGGAGCGCCGTAAGCATGGCTCAGGCTCATGCAACCGAATCCGATCGCGGTGACGTCGAACGGCCCGATCGTGCGTTGTTTCATCGCCTGCCCTGCCACCAACGTCTCCTTTGCTTTTTTTCTCGTTCACTCACGACTGCCCGGGCCAGTAAAGCCGCATCGGGTTTTCCACCAGCAGCTTGTGTTGCAGCTGCGGCGTGGCGGCAATGTGCGGAATGAAATCCACCAGTAGCCCATCATCAGGCATGTGGTCCTTCAGGTTTGGATGTGGCCAGTCGGTGCCCCACAACACGCGTTCGGGAAACGTCTGCACGATGCGCCTGGCAAACGGCACGACGTCGCGATACGCGTTGCGCTCGCCGTTCAGCGCTGGAGGACCGGACAGCGACAGTCGCTCCGGGCAACTTACCTTCGACCAGACGTTGTCGTGCTCGCGCATGAACTTCACGAACAATTCGAACTCGGGTCCATCGACCGGCTTGCTGACATCCGGACGCCCCATGTGGTCGACCACCACGGTGGTCGGCAGGGCGGTGAAGAAGTCCCACAACTCGGGCAGGTCCGCCGCCTCGAAATAGATGACCACGTGCCAGCCAAGCTTCGAAATCCGCCCCGCAACCTCGAGCAGTTCGTCCTTCGGTGTGAAGTCGACCAGGCGCCTGACGAAATTGAAGCGCACGGCGCGCACGCCCGCATTGTGCAGTTCCTGCAACTCGCGGTCGGTGACGCTGCGCTTGACGGTCGCCACCCCGCGCGCCATGCCGTTGGCGTGTAGCAGTGCATCCATCAGCGCCCGGTTGTCGGCGCCATGGCAGGTCGCTTGCACGATCACATTGCGCGCAAAACCAAGATGGTCGCGCAGGGCAAAGAGCTGCTGCTTGGACGCATCGCACGGCGTGTACTTGCGCTCCGACGCGAAAGGAAACTCCGCGCCCGGCCCGAACACATGGCAATGCGCGTCCACGCTGCCGACTGGAACCTTGAAGCGGGGTTTGGAGGGGTTGGCGTACCAATCGAGCCATCCGGGGGTCTTCTCGAATTGCATCGGTGCGTTTCCGTTACTTCGCTCGCACGCGTGCCAGGATGCGATCGGCTTCCACGCGCCAGTCCGTACTGCGCCCGAACTGCTTCGTGCCGCGCGCACCGAACAGCCCTTCTTCGGCAAGGTCGGCGACCCACGCCTGTCTTTCGGCCGTGCCCTGTGACGACCACGGCGTGAGCCCGGCCTCTCGTACTGTTTCGGCTACCGCGTGTACTTCTTCGCTGCGGCGGCGACCGTGTTCGATCACGCGCTGGAAGAAGTAAGCGGCCTGCTTTTCCCAGTCGATGCCCGGAAACGTTTCCTGCAACGAAAAGAGCACCGCATCCTCGACGCCGTAAGCGCGCGCCGTGGTGAAACTTTCGATGATCATCGCTTCCAAGCCCTTGATCACCACGCTGCGGCACATCTTGGTTGCCGAGGCGACTCCCAACTTTTCGCTCGCCACCTTGGCGTCAAAACCGAGCGTGGCAAGCAGCGGCTGCAGCGCTGCGGCGCTCGCGCCACCCAGGAGCAACGGCACCTTGATCCGATGCGGCGGCACCGAAGTCATCACCGCGCCTTCGACGTAACGGCCGCCCACTTGGTCGATGATCGCTCCGGCCCGCTGCTTGGCACCGGGCGATGCCGAGTTGAAGTCGAGGAACCACGTCTCTTCGCGCAATCCCGGCGCGCAGGCCTGCGCCACCGGAACCGCCTGGCTTGCAGTGACGGCGGAGATGACGAGGTCACTGCGCCGCGCGAGTTCGGCATGCGCGAGCACCAGCTCAACCCCATGCGCGGTTGCGTGCTCGCGCAGCGGTCCTTCCGCCCGCGTGCCGATCTTGATGTCGCAGGCGCTGACTTGTATGCCCTGCTTGCGCAAGTCCTCGCCCAGGATGCGCCCCACTTCGCCGTAGCCGACGAAACCCACATGCCACTTGAGCGGGTCGGTCGTCATGCTGTTTCAGTCGATGTACTTCCGCTGTTGCGCTTGACCACACCTATCTGGTTGGTGCTCATCCAATTCTCTCCTTCTGTTGCAGCGTCAACGGCCTCTTGCCTTCAGCGACTGGTCCAGGCGCGGATACACGCGCCGCGCATTGCCTTCGTATACCTTGAATCGATCTTCCGGACTAAGCGCCGAGCCTTCGATGTAGCGCCTGGTGTCGTCGTAGTAGTGGCCCGTTTCCGGATCGATTCCGCGCACCGCGCCGATCATCTCGCTCGCAAAAAGAATGTTCTCGACTGGAATCACGCGCGTCAGCAGGTCGATCCCTGGCTGGTGATAGACGCAGGTGTCGAAATAGATGTTCCTGAGCAGATGATCCTTGAGCAGCGGCTTCTTGAGCTCTTGCGCCAGGCCGCGGAATCGGCCGCAGTGGTAGGGCACTGCGCCGCCGCCATGAGGGATGACAAAACGCAGCGTCGGGAAGTCCTTGAACAGATCTGCCGTCAGGCACTGCATGAACGCCGTGGTGTCTGCATTCAGGTAATGCGCGCCCGTGGTGTGAAAACACGGGTTGCAACTCGTGCTGACGTGGACCATGGCAGGAATGTCGTACTCGACCATCTTCTCGTAGATCGGATACCAACTACGCTCGGAAAGCGGCGGCGAGTTCCAGTGCCCGCCCGACGGGTCCGGATTCAGGTTGATGCCGACGAACCCGTATTCCTTGACGCACTTTTCCAACTCGGGAATGCAGGTCTTTGGATCGACGCCGGGCGACTGCGGCAGCATGGCCGCACCGATGAAGTTATCCGGAAAAAGCCGGCTCACCCGGTAGCAGAGCTCGTTGCAGATCGCCGCCCACGTCGAGCTGATCTTGAAGTCGCCGATGTGATGAGCCATGAAACTGGCGCGTGGACTGAAGATCGTGAGGTCCGATCCGCGCTGCTTCATCAGCTTGAGTTGGTTGGTTTCAATCGACTCGCGCAACGCATCGTCACTGATCGAAAGGTCCGACGGCCGGGGCATCTGCGCCGGATCCTTGATCCCCGCGATCTGTTTGTTGCGCCACTCCTCCAGCGCCTTCGGCGCGGTGGTGTAGTGGCCGTGGCAGTCGATGATCATTGTTGCGGATTCTCCGTCTTAGTGTCCGTGCGCGTGCTCGTGGTGTGCGTCGACTGCTCCGCCATTCGGCCGTGGCTTCTCCGGGTGCGCGAACTGCTTGATCACCAGCGCCGCGGCGGCGATTGCGCCAGCAGTTCCCACGATCGCGAAGATGGAGGCGAAGTCCAACTGGCGCCGCGTCAACTCCGCAACCAGGAACGACCCTGCGATGCCGCCGAAGCGGCCGATACCGAGCATCCACGCGACTCCCGTTGCACGGCCTTGTGTCGGATAGAAACCGGCCGCGAGCGCCGGCATCGAAGATTGCGCCGTATTCATCAGCGTTCCCGCAACGAAGACGACCACGACCAGCGCACCGACATTGCCCGCCGCCTGGCCGATGGCGTAGATCGACACCGCCGTCAGCGCGTAACCGGCAGCGATGACCCAGTTGCCGTTAAAGCGGTCCATCAGCCAGCCGAACAAGATTGCCCCTACGCCGCCGAGCGGGAAAAGCGCCGTGATCAAGGTCGCGTCCTTTGCGGCGAGCCCGGCGTCCTTGAACAGGATCGGCATCCAGTTGATCAGCGCATAAAAGATCACCAGGCCCATGAAGTAACCCAGCCAAAGCATCACCGATCCAACTGCATAGCTGCCCGAGAACACCACGCCCAGTCCGCTCTTCGCCGTGGTGGTCGAAGGTTCGCGCATCGTGAAGGAGCTGGCATCGGCCGCGCGTGAAGAAATGCGCGCCAGGATGGCGCGAATCCGCTCCACTGGAAACGACCGCGCAACCATGTAGCGCACCGATTCGGGCAAGAGCAATAGCAGAAGCACGCTCAATATCAACGGCGTCACGCCGCCTACGACCAGCACGCTACGCCAGCCCCACTGCGGAATCATCCAGGCCGCAAGAAATCCGCCGAATGCGGCGCCGAGCGGGAAGCCGCAGAACATCGCGTTGGTCAGTGTCGCGCGCCGTTGATCGGGGCAATACTCACTCATCAGCGTGACGGCGTTGGGCATCGCCGCGCCGAGGCCGACACCCGTAACGAAGCGCCATGCAGTGAGTTGCGTCAGATCCGCCGCAGTTGACGACGCAAAACAAGCGAGGGCGAACACAAAAACCGACGCTACGAGCACGCGCTTGCGGCCGATCCGGTCCGCCAGCGGGCCGGTGAGCAGCGCGCCGGCGGCAAGGCCGAACAACGCCGCGCTCAGGACCGGCGCCAGCGCCGGCTTGCCGACGCCCCACTCGTTGACCAGCGATGGCGCGATATACCCGATCGCGGCGGTGTCGAAGCCGTCGAGCAGCACGATGACGAAACACAGCGCGAAAATCAGCCACTGATAGGCGGAAAAACGGTGCTCGTTGAGAAAGGTCTGAACATCGACCGTCTGCGTGTACTTCAATTCTGTCTCCCTGCTTGTTGGGTGCCGTTGCCGTAAAACCGCATGCGTCCAAGCGCATGGGTCGTCGCACCACGCAGAGACCCCCGCCCCACAGACCATGAAATTCTGGTCCCGCCGGGCTGGCGGCGCTACGCGACCGGCCCGCTACCAGCTATCGCAGTCTGTTATAGCTCGCGCCGCGCCGTTCGGTGGCCGGACTTGCGTAGTGCATGACCAGCTCGCGCAGCAAGCGCTGCGCCTGCTTCATCAGCGGCGTCGCCGGCTTGTGTGCCGAGACGGCCAGGCAAAGCGTGCTGGTCAGGACCGGGTCGACGAGCGGCCGGACGTGGAACTTGGCAAGGTTGCCGAATGCCGCTACTGCGCTGCGCCAGAGCACGGCGTGTCCCTGTCCCGCCTGGACCAGATCGAGGATCGATTGCACGCTCGAAACCTCGAGCGCGACTTGCAGCTTCACGCCCGCCAGCGCTGCCTGCGTCTCGAGCAACTTGCGAATCGCGTGCGAACGTTCCGGCACGGCGAGCGGAAACCGCGCCAGATCGGCCAGTCGCACCGCGTCGTTGCCTTGGCTGCGCGCCGTGCGCCCACGCTTGCCAATGCCCGGGCTTATCAGGCACAACGACTCGCGCAGGATCGGCGTTGTTTCGATGGCAGGCTGCACCTCCGGGTTGTGAACCAGGCCTACGTCCACCCTCCCGGTAGCGATCCACTCGGTAAGGTGGGAGGAAAATCCCTCGACGATGGCGAGTTTCGCCTTCGGCAGTTCGCGTTTGAAGATCTGAACCAGCGGCACCGTCAGCATGCGTCCGATGCTTGGTGGCAGCCCGATCACTATCTGACCCGTAGGCTCATCGCGCGACGCCGCCATGTCCTCACGCGCTCGGGCAACGAGCTGAAGAATGCCCACGCTGTGCTCATACAGGCGTTTCCCCGCTTCCGTCAGAACGACGCCGCGTCCCGTTCGCAGCAGCAGGTTTTCCCGTAACTCCGTCTCGAGCAGGCGCACCTGGCGGCTCAAGGCGGGCTGCGCAATGTTCAGGATGAGCGCGGCCTTGCTGAAGCCCCCCAGTTCGGCAACCTTGACGAACGTTTCGAGCTGACGCAGGTTGAGTCCTTGCGCTTCGTTACGGGCGCGCGCACGCGGCATGGGTCCTATCAACCTTCCACGAACGGCTGACCTGCGGGCAGCTCGAACACGCGGCGTACGAAACGCATGATGTCGGGCACGGCGTCAGTTACCGTGAGCTCGACCGGCGGATGCGATTTTTTTCGTGCCGGCAAACCGAGCGCTTCGGCTTCGCTTTCCCAACCCGACCGGACCCACTCTGCGAACGGGACGAATGTAGCTGCGCCCCGACGCGCCGGCTTGCGCCGTGCGTTGCCGGTGTTGATCGGGGTGACGGCCACCCGCTCCTCGTGCGCAGCGACCAATGCCTGGGCATCGATCATCATCACGACCTGCGGTCGCGCCCCGCACGCGGCCCGCTGCCGGTT
>DASQAE010000186.1:0-6044 GCA_035635915.1 Burkholderiaceae bacterium
CCATCACGGACGATCGCACGTTCAAGGAACGCGGCAAGGCAAGCGTGATCGGCGCTGACCAGGAGGGCAGGCCGACTGCGAGCGGCGAATCTTTTGCGCCGCGCGGGCTGACCGCTGCGCATCCGCTTCTGCCGATTCCGAGTTATGCGCGTGTGACCGACCTGCGCACCGGCAAGACGGTGGTTGTGCGCATCAACGATCGCGGCGCCTACGAGCGTGATGAAGCGATCGCCATCTCCCTGGCGGCAGCGCAGAAGATCGGTCTCGCCGGCAACGACGAGGTCGAGGTCGAACGTATTACGCCCGCCGAAATTGCCGCCATGCCCGCGACACGCGCCGCCGCTGCTGCTGCCCCACCTCCGCCGCCCGCGCCGCCGCCACCGCCAGTCGCAGTGGTTGCGCCACAGACCGCGCCTGCGGCTCCGGCGGAGCCGACACCTTTGCCGCCGCAAGCGGTCGCAGTACCCGCGCCCGCACCGACACCCGTTGCGCCGCCGGCGCCGGCACCGATCGCTGCAGCACCACCCGTGCCGGCAGCACCCGCGGCCGCACCTGCCGCTCCAGTGCGACCCACGCCGGTGGCCACCGCGCCGCGTGCCTCGTCGCGCACGCCGGGTGCACAGTCAGCGCTTACCGGAAGATGGTCGGTGCAAGTTGCGGCCTTCGCCACCGAATCGATGGCGGAATCAACGCGTGCACGCGTCGCCCAGGTGCTGGCGCAGGATGCGCCCAACCTGGCCTCGGGCGATCGCGCGCCGCGCGTGGAGCGCTACGGCAACCGTTCTTACGTGTTGCTGGGTGACTTCACCGATCGTGATTCAGCCGAAGCATTGGCGGGCCGTCTGCGTGCAGTGCTGCGGCAGGACGTTGTCGTCGATCGACACTGAAGGTCGCGTCGCCGGCGCGCAGCCGCTGCGCGCCGCAACGCGGCTGGCGGTTTTGGTTCTGGCGCTTGCGCTTGCTGCGTGCAGCTCGGCACCGAGCAAGCGCGGCGGGTTCTACCAGGACGATGGACCACCCGAGAAAGCACCGGCGGATCTGAGTCGGACCGCCGACGCGGTGCCGCGCATCGAGCCATTCCATCCGTACGCCAACCGGCCGTATACCGCGCTCGGACGCAGCTACAAACCAATCACCGATGACCAGCCGTATCGCGTGCGCGGCCTTGCATCCTGGTACGGCAAGCAGTTCCACGGCAGCCGCACTTCAAGCGGCGAGATCTACGACATGTACGCGGCGAGCGCCGCGCATCCCACGATGCCGATCCCGAGTTATGCGCGCGTGACCAATACGCGCACCGGAACCAGCGTGATCGTGCGTGTCAACGATCGTGGTCCCTTCAAACCTGATCGGGTGATCGATCTTTCCTATGCGGCCGCGGTCAAGCTCGGAATCGCTGTGGCGGGAACCGGCGAAGTCGAAGTGGTGCGTCTCACCTTCGACGATATCCGCCAGTTGCGTGGCGAGCCGCCGCGAACCGACCCGGCGCCCGTCGCCGCGCCTTCACCTGCGCTGCCGTCGCGGCCGATACCGGCCGAGGCGGGACGCTGGTCCGTGCAGGTAGGCGCGTTTCAGCAGGAGGCCAATGCGCAGGCACTGCGCGAGCGCGTCGCGGTCCAACTACAGCAGTCGGGCGCCGAACTCGCGGGCGAGCGTGCGCCGCGGGTCGAGCACGACGGGAGTATCTTCCGCGTACTTGTCGGTGCTCTTGCCGATCGCGCTGCCGCGCAAACGCTCGCGCAGCAGCTCGAACGTCTGCTAGGTCGCCAAACAGCCCTTTTCATGCGCTGAGCTGTGCTCGCGCGGGAGACGTCGATGAATCTTGCCGACTTGAGAACCTTCGTCGACCAACGCTGGGACAACGAACTGATTCCGCGCCTGGTCGAGTACGTGAAGGTGCCGGCCAAATCGCCGGCGTTCGATGCCAGCTGGCTTGCGCATGGTCACCTGCAGGCAGTGATCAAGGACGCGCACGCGTGGGCTGCCACGCAGAAGATCGCCGGCCTGAAGCTCGAGATCGTCGCGATCGAAGGGCGCACGCCGTGCATCTTTTTCGATGTCCCTGCCACCGGCGGGCTGGGCAACGCGCGCACCGTGCTGTTTTATGGCCATCTCGACAAACAACCGGAGATGACGGGCTGGCGCGACGACCTGGGACCGTGGCGACCCGTGATCGAAGACGGCAAGCTCTACGGTCGCGGCAGCGCCGACGACGGTTACGCGATTTATGCCGCGCTCACCGTGATCGGCGCGCTCGATGCGCAAGGCGTCGCGCGGCCACGTTGTGTCGGCATCATCGAAAGTTGCGAAGAGTCCGGCAGTCCGGATCTGCCGGCGTACCTCGAGATCCTTGCGCCGCGCTTCGGCGACGTGGCGCTCGTGGCCGGTCTCGACTCGGGCTGCGGCAACTACGAGCAACTGTGGGTGACAACGTCGCTGCGCGGCCTCGTGGGCGGCACGCTCACGGTGGAGGTTCTTACCGAAGGCGTGCACTCGGGCAATGCAAGCGGGCTGGTACCGAGCTCGTTTCGTATCGCGCGCCAACTGCTCAACCGCGTCGACGACCCGGCAACCGGCCGGTTGCTCGATGACGTGTTCCACGCGCGTATTCCGCAGGAGCGTCTGGAACAAGCACGTCGCGCGGGAGACATTCTTGGCGAGCAGGTGTGGCGGCAGTTTCCGTGGGTTGGCTGCAACCACGGGCCGGATGGACATCTGCATGCGCAACCGACCACGAAGGATCCGATCGAGGCGATCCTCGCGCGCACATGGCGCCCGGCGCTCTCGGTGACCGGCGCGGCGGGCCTGCCGAGCATCGATTCGGCGGGCAACGTGCTGCGGCCGAAGACCACCCTCAAACTCTCACTGCGCATTCCGCCCACGGTCGATGCGCAACGCGCGACCCAGGTTCTCAAACAATTGCTCGAGACCGATCCGCCGTACAGCGCGCGCGTGACCTTCGATCCCGATTGGGGCGCTACCGGCTGGAACGCAACCGCTACCGCGCCGTGGTTAAAACGCGCGGCCGACGCGGCGTCGCTAGCCGTCTGGGGCAAGGACTCGGCGTGGATGGGCGAAGGCGGGACGATCCCGTTCATGAACATGCTCGGCGAGAAATTCCCGCAGGCGCAGTTCCTGATCACTGGCGTATTGGGCCCGAAGTCGAATGCGCACGGGCCGAACGAGTTCCTGCACATTCCCTACGTGAAGAAGCTCACCGCCGCGGTCTCGAGCATCGTCACCGCCGTTCCCGCACAGTAAGGCGCGGCAACAGGAGGATCCTGCGCGTGAGGGTGCGCGCGGATCGGGGCACGCATCAGCGGCGCAAGTCGCTTGTTGTTCACCGCCATCGTCCGTTTGCGCTGGTGGTGTAGCCCGAATTGGCGAGCACCTGCGCGCGTAGCGGCAGTCATTTTTGACGCGCGTGTCTGCCTTTGGCATGTTCGGGGCGTTGAGCCAATATCCAGCAGAGCAAACGGAACGGGAGGCAAGGATGAAAATCAACCGAGCGTCGCAAGTCCTCATGATCGTGGTCGCGGGTGCGATCGCGATCACCAGCTGCGCAGATATGTCGGAAACGCAGAAAGGCACGGCGGCCGGCGCTGGTATCGGTGCGGCCGGAGGCGCAGTCCTCGGCGCGGCGACCGCGGGTGGTCATACCGGACGCAGTGCCGCGACCGGTGCGGCGATCGGTGGCGCAGTTGGCGCCATCGGCGGCTACATCTGGAGCAAGAAGATGGAAGAAAGCCGCCAGAAGATGCAGCAGGCCTCACAAGGTACCGGCATCGACGTCACAAAAACGGCAGACAATCGACTGAAGCTCAACATCCCGGCCGACGCCGGATTCGATACCAACCGCTCGGAGATCAGGCCCTCCCTGCGCACCGTGCTCGACAAGTTTTCAACCACGCTGAATGAGCACACGGTGACGACGATCGCGGTGATCGGGCACACCGACTCAACCGGTTCGGACGCCGTCAACAATCCGCTGTCGGTGGCGCGCGCACAGAGTACCCGCGACTACCTCGTGGGGCATGGCGTGGCGGCCGGTCGCATCAGCGTAACCGGACGCGGCGAGCACGAACCGATCGCGAGCAACGACTCCGAAAGCGGTCGTGCAGCCAACCGCCGTGTGGAGATCTACATCGCCGAGGCATCACCGCAGTAGCGGCTCAGGGATTTGACGCGGACTCGTCGTTGTCTGCCGTGCGCCCGCGCATCAGTTCGCGATACAGCACGTCGCGCGCCAGTCCGGTCGCTTGCGCGGCGATCGCTGCGGCACGTGCGGGTGGCAACGCGTCGGCAAGAGCGTTGAGCCATCGACGCGCCGCCGCGTCGAGCTCGACCGCGGGTTGTTCCGCTGATGCCGGTTCGACAATCAGCACGTATTCGCCGCGCGGTTCGTTCGCCGCAACGTAATTGACCAGTTCGCCCGCCGCCACGTTAGCTATGGTTTCGAACTTCTTCGTCAGCTCGCGCGCTACCAGTACGCGGCGTGCAGGAGCAAGCACCGCGGCCAGCGCTCCGGCAGTGGACGCGAGTCGATGCGGCGCTTCGAACAACACCGTCGCCGCCGCACTGGCCGCGATCGTTTGCAGGCACGACGAGCGCTCACGCGCCGCGTTCGGCAGAAAGCCGACGAAGAGCGCCGGGCCATGGGTGAAACCCGCCACGGAGAGCGCGGCAGCGAGGCTGCTTGGACCGGGCACGGGAATCACACGTAGTCCGGCGGCGCTTACGGCACGCACGATGTGTGCGCCCGGGTCGGAGATGGCCGGCGTGCCTGCGTCGCTGACCAGCGCGACCCGCAGCCCTTCGCGCAGCATCGCGAGCACGCGTTCGGCGGCGCTGCGTTCGTTGTGCTCGTGGGCGGCAATCAGGCGTGCCGGTGCCAGGCTGATGTGGTAGCGCTCCAGCAGGTGACGCGTGACACGAGTGTCCTCCGCCGCGATCGCATCGACATGCGATAGCACCCACCACGCGCGCACCGTAAGGTCGGCCAGGTTACCGATCGGCGTGGCCACTACATACAATGCGCCAGGGGCGAGCGCCTGCGTGGCGACGCCGCTCGACTCCACCAATCGATCCGCCATCAAATCCGGTTCTTCCTGCATGCGTCGACTGCCGCGAATCCTGATTGCGCTCCTGGCCGCGGCATTGTGTTCTTGCGCGACCCCTCCGGCAAACGTTCCCGCGCCGCGCACCCCCGCGCCGGCACCAACGGCGCCGCCGCCGCCAAGCACGCCGCCGGCTGCGGTGCCGCCGCCCGCAACACCCGCGCCCACAAGTCCCACCGCACCGCCGACCGTCACGCCGGTTCCATCGCCTGGCACGGCAACGCCGGGGCCGGCTGCGCCGCCTGCCCCCCAAGAACGACCAGCCGAAAAGCAGCCTGACGGCGCTCCGGTCCCAGTTGCATTGTTGCTGCCCGGCCAGAACACACCGTTTGCACGCGCAGCCGAAGCGGTGCGACTCGGATTTTTCGCCGCGCACAGCGTGGCCAACGCGAACGTCGCCATCCAGTTGCTCGAAGTCGACGACAACATCGGCCAGCTGCGCACGGCGCTTGCAGCGGCGCAGAAACACGGCGCGCGCATCGTCGTGGGTCCGCTCACGCGCACTCTTGTCAACGCGCTCGGCGACGGACGCGTCGTTGCACCGTTGCCGGTGCTGACACTGAATCTCCCGGAGAGCGAGGTGGCAGTTGCGCCGGAGTCACTCGCATTCGGCCTGGCGGTCGAGGCCGAGTCGCGCCAGGTGGTGCGCTTGGCGCTGCGTGAACTGCCCGCGCCGGCCGCGAGCTCGACCACGCCACGCTTCCTGATCCTCACCGGCGAATCGCCGCTCGCGCGGCGCATGTCCACGGCATTTCGCGATGCATTGCGCGAGCAGAGCGAGCGCGTGACGCAGATCGACGTGCGGGTGGGCTACGCGTTCCTGCAGACCCTGACGGAACAGCTTGCGACGCTGAAAATCGACGCGGTGTTCTGTGCCCTCGATGCACGCGAGACCGCGTTCGTGCGGCCGCGCCTGCCGCGCGATCT
>DASQAE010000187.1:0-2084 GCA_035635915.1 Burkholderiaceae bacterium
ATACGGCTACCACATTGTCGGGCCGCGTTTAGTCGACACGCAAGCGCCGCGTGCGCGTGGTCAGGAGAGTCCGCGCCGCGCGAGACTTCGCATCAATGCACTGATGCCGAATGTCCATCGCGCGGCCTGCTCCGTCGTCACTACACGATTGACGAGCTGGCCCAACGCCGGCGTCGAAACACGCACTACGTCGCCCACCACGTGCGTGAATCCCTGTCCGGGTCCGTGCCGGTCCTTGGTCGGCGCGAACATCGTGCCGAGGAACAGCATCAGTCCGTCCGGGTAGTCGTGATTCGGTCCGATCGCTTGCGCCACCAGGTCGAGCGGATCGCGGCTGATCTTCGAGAGCGAGCTCGTGCCTTCGAGCTCGAATCCGTCGGGGCCCGAAACACGCAGCGCGACGTCGCACTTGCGCACGTCGTCGATGCCGTAGTGTTGGTCGAACAGGCGGATGAACGGCCCGATGGCGCAGGACGCATTGTTGTCCTTTGCTTTGCCCAGCAGCAGCGCGCTACGTCCCTCGAAGTCGCGCAGGTTCACATCGTTGCCCAGGGCCGCGCCCAGTGTGGTGCCGCGGCTGTTGACCGCCAGCACGATCTCGGGCTCGGGGTTGTTCCAACTCGAGAGCGGATGGATGCCGACATCGGAGCCGCACCCGACTGCCGACAGGACCGGTGCCTTGGTGAAGATCTCTGCATCGGGGCCGATCCCAACCTCGAGGTACTGCGACCACGCGCCCTGTGCGATCAAAACCTGCTTGACGCGCGCAGCCTGCTCCGAGCCCGGCACTATGCCGGCAAGGTTGTCGCCCAACACCGTCGCTAGCGAGGCGCGGATCGCCTCGGCGCGTGCAGCGTCGCCGCGGGCCTGCTCCTCGATCACGCGCTCGAGCAGGCTCGCGACGAAGGTGACCCCGCTCGCCTTGACCGGCTGCAGATCGCAAGGCGCCAGCAGCCAGGGCCGCGTGCTATCGCGCGTCGGCTCCCAACTATTGGCGAGCACGGGTTCCAACTCGGCCACACGCGGAGCGCGGCGGTCGCGCAACGCACTTCGGATCGCAGCGACCGGCTGGTCGAGCTCGAGCAGCTGGCTGGTCGTCGGAGCCAGGCGTGAGAGATCGAAAAACGCGCCGCCCTCCAAGGTCACGACCACGGGCCCGACGTCGGGCAACCAGACGCGGCCGAGGAGTGTGGCCCGCGCGCTGTCGTGGGGAAGAATGTCTCTCAGGTTTTCGGCCATGGCGGATCCTGCACGTCGCGTTGGCGAGATGTTCGCCGCGCGCAGGCCATCGCGCAACTCCTGGAAGCTCGGGGGCACCTGCGACGGTGTTGCGCTACGACTCCAGCGCCTTGTGGATGAGCGTCAGGTCCTGAACCAGCTGTTTGAAGGCAGCCTCGCGTTCGCCCTCATTGCGCAGCCGCAGCAGCGCAGACGGGTGCAGCGTCGCGAAGACGAAGGGTGCGTGCGGACTCTCGACAAAGCTGCCGCGCATGGCCGAGACGCGAAAGGCCGCGCCAAGCAAAACGCGCGCCGCGGTGGCGCCCAGGCAGACGATGACCTGCGGTCGCAAGGCCTCGATCTCGCCTTCAAGCCATTGCTCGCAGGCCTCGATCTCGCGTTGGGCAGGTGTCTTGTGCAGGCGGCGTTTGCCGCGCGGAGTCCATTTGAAGTGCTTGACGGCGTTGGTGAGGTAGACCTTGGTGCGGTCGATCCCGGCGGCCTCGAGCGCGCGGTCGAGCAGTCGCCCCGCCGGTCCAACGAAGGGCAGGCCCTGCTTGTCTTCTTCGTCGCCCGGTTGCTCGCCGACCAGCATCACCTTGGCGTGCGGATCGCCGGCACCGAATACCGTCTGAGTTGCGTTGGCCCAGAGCGGGCAGGCACGGCACGACCGCGCGCGCTCCTGCAGCTGTTTGATGGAGTCGGCCATGCCCGCGATGTCCTGACTTTTCCTGGACGAGCAGCGCGCGAACTTACGCGCGCCGTGCTCGCTTGTTGCACGGCAATCGTTGTGCCCGTGGTGTGGCGGTTGCTCAGGGTCGGCTCTTCAGCCTGTAACCTGCACCGGCTGTTGCTACGCCCAGGTC
>DASQAE010000188.1:0-2881 GCA_035635915.1 Burkholderiaceae bacterium
TGACTCTGCATCAATCGTAAGGGATACCGCCTACGGCAGCGGGGAAGATTTTTGGGCAGATCTGCCCGAGCGAATCCGGCCGCTCACGCGCCTGTCGTTTTTCCTCGACCGCCTTGCGTTCGGTCTCGAACCTGCGGGCTACCACTTGCAGAACCTGTTGCTGCACACCGGATGCGGACTGCTGCTCTACAGCATCATCGCGCGAGCCCGGCTCGGGCCACCGGGACTCGCGTTCTGGTCCGCCCTGTTTTTTCTCGTTCATCCGATCGCCTGCGAAACGGTCACTTACGTTTCGGGTCGTGCTTCGGGACTCTCCGCGTTCCTTCTGCTGTTGGCTCTGGCGCTTTACACGAGGGCGACACCCGGCACAGACGGGTCAGCAATTCGCCCGTTGACCTACGCTGCGGCACTCGCCGCTTTTGCGCTGGCCCTGGGGGCGAAGGAAACTGCCGCCGCGCTGCCGCTGCTGCTGCTGGCATGGGACGCGATTGTTCGCAGGGCGGCGGCCGGCGCGCCGCGCGACTGGTACTTCCGCAATCACTTGCCGTTCTGGGGCGTGCTTGCAGTGGCGATCCTGGCGGCGCTACTGCTGGTGCCGCGCTATCGCGAACTGGCGGCTTTTTCTCTGGCGTTGCGGGCCCCTTGGGAGAACCTGTGGGTGCAGTGCAAACCGCTCGCCTTCGCGCTCGTGCTCTACGCACGTCCCGCCTGGTTGAACGTTGACCACGCCCTGGCGCCGGCCCCGCTCTCCGATCCGCTGGCCTGGGTCGCAGCGGGCGCGCTCGCCGCCTTGTTGACAACCGCCATCCTGATCGCGCGGCGCTTGCCGGCGGTGACCCTAGGCGTCATCTGGTTCTTCGTGACGGCGCTGCCGGCAAACGGTCCGATTGCACGGTCCGATCTGTTGAGCGAGCGCAACCTGTATCTGCCTTGCATGGGTCTCGCAATCGCAGCGGCCGGTTTGCTCTGTGCGCTCATCGCGGCTTGGCCGAAACCCACGCAGGCATGGGCTGGCCTCGCGTTCCGTGTAGCGGCACTCGGCATGGTCGCTTACCTCGGAAGCGCGACCGTACAGCGCAACAGCCTATGGGCAAGCCCCCTGGCCCTCTGGACCGACGCCGTGACCAAGTCACCACTGAACTCGCGTGCGCACAACAATCTCGGTTTCGCGCTCGAGCGGCAAGGCGATCTTGACGGCGCGATTCGCGAATACCGGCGCGCGCTCGATCTGGATGCCAACGACGCTCAGGCCGGGCGGAATCTGCAACGCGCCTGGGCTGCCGCTGCCCGGCGGTAACAGCTGCCAAAACGTGTTGCGACAACACCAGTTGTCTATTCGCTCTTGCGATAACCGCTCGGAACCGCGAAGCGTTGCGCGGGCACGGCGCCCGTCTTGATTTCCTTCGCCTCCATGGTGACGCCGCGCTCAAGGTCCCGCACGAGGACAGCGTAGCCGAGATGCACCGTTTGTTGCCAGGTGTTCATGTCGCTCCGAACCATGATGCTGGGGTCACGCTCGGCGATCTTGAGCAACACGGTGTTGATGTCATCGGCCGGTACCGAAGCGGCGTGCCAGCTTTCCCGAACCTTGGTCAGGCCGTCGAACAGATCGACTCTCTTTGCGACCACGCCGGCGATCGTTTTTGTCTCGCTGGTCGGCACGACGCGCAGCAGCCTCAGATCTTCCACTGCCGCAGCCAGCGCTTCGGTGCGGCTCTGCCACTTCTGCGTCGTCGCATCGGCGGTCGGCGTTCGCCGATCCGGCTTGTCTGCCGCCAGCGAGCGCTCGCGCCACGTCTTCGTCTTGTGATCGAGCAGCATCATCTTTCCGGCTGCGAGGTCGACCACACAACTCAGGTCACCTTCGTCGATCCGCAGGCGGTTCGCGCTCACAGCCGTCAAACGCTCACCGAGCACCGCACCGGTGCTGTCGGTCCGCGTTTCGCGTATCTGCATGTCGGCAAAAGCCGGAGACGCGCCGAGTGCGGCGGCGAGCAACGGCGTAAAGAATCGAGCATGGCTCATCGACGATCCTCCGATCCTCAGGTTGTTGCGCTGGCCGCGCAGGCGTACGCACCTCTCAAACGAAATACAGATTCGATGTCGGCCCCGGCTTCCACCGGCGCCTCCTACTCAGATCCGCGATCTTCTCGGCACGCCTCCGCCTTCTTGAGAGCGGTATCGACCTGGGCGTTCCAGTTGTCGCCGTGGATTGCACGCCCAACGAACGCAGCGCGCGTCGCTCCCAAGTAGGAAAGTACCCGCAGGGCGAGGCGATACCGGGCGTAATCGCCGGTGCTGATCCTGTCGTCGCCAAGATAGATCGGCTCCCGCTTGAACGAGAGCGCGACGAGGGCCCGGCACACCTCGTGCACCCGTTGGCGCGCCAAATCGATCATTTCCGTGCCCTTCGTCCTTCGAAACTCGTCCGCCGGAACAATGCGGAAGAAATAAGTGGCGCGGCCGGCGCGAGTCGTCGCCTCCACCGCGAGCGCATTTGACGCCACGATAGGGCACAAGAACCACGCCACGCGGCCCACCATGGCGCCTTCGATCTCCTCGCGGGCATCGCCTTCGCCCGGATCTTCCGGCTCGGCATCCTGGCGAGCGTTGGTTTCCTTCACACCGATTGCCACCTCGTCCACAACGGAGCGATCGATGAGCGCGTTCAGGCCCGCGGCAAGCTCGGCCGTACCGGCGGCTGCCTTCAGCAGCGCAGGCCACAGACTTTCGTCGATGACGTCGATGTCCGCCTTGCGGGCGGGCACGCCGTCGGGCATTTGGTCGGCCAGGCAGCGCTGCACCATCGAGCTTGCCATCGGGACGAGAAACGCCAACGCGTCCGCGTGCCGCTTGCGCAGACTGGAGAGCCGCTCTTCCA
>DASQAE010000189.1:0-5686 GCA_035635915.1 Burkholderiaceae bacterium
TCGGCACCGACGCAAAACGCTCCCACATCTCTCGCAACTGCGGATAAAGCTCGTTGAGCGCGCCATACGCATCCGTCAGCGACACGCTCGCGCCGATGACGAGCACGTCTGCGCGCTTGTCGATGCGCTTGAGTTCCGCGACTTCGCCGACATACAGGATGTCGCCGATATCGCGCATTTCTTTGTTCACCCACAACCCGACGTCGGTGCAGCCAGCAAGTATGGTGGCTCTTGGAAACGCGGCGCGCAGCTCGACCAGTTGCGCCAGCGTGCGTGGCGCGAGGAAACGGCGGTTGCCGTGTTTGTAGGCAAGCGCTTGGGAGCGCTGCAGGCCCTTCAACTTCTGCGCCAGCGCCGCGCGATCGAGATGCACCGGTGCGTGGTCGAACATGTGCTGCCCGGCTTCCAGAATCGGCCGATAACCGGTGCAACGGCACAGGTTACCCGTGAGCGCGGTACGCAACTCGGTTGCGCTGGGTCGTTTGCCGCCGCCGGATGCGGTGACGCAGTCGGCGTAAACGTTCCACAGCGACATCACGAATCCCGGCGTGCAGAAGCCGCACTGTGAGCCATGGCAGTCGACCATCGCCTGCTGCACCGGATGCAGCGCGCCGTCCTGGCGCAGATCCTCGACTGTAAACAGCGCCTTGCCATCCAGGCTGGGCACGAACTGGATGCAGGCATTGACCGCGCGCAACCGGACATCGTCGCCAGCCAGTTCGCCAAGGACAACGGTGCACGCACCACAATCGCCCTCGGCGCACCCTTCCTTGGTTCCCTTGCGCCGCAAGTCTTCGCGCAGGAAGTTGAGGACCGATTTCGCCGGACTGACGTCCACGACCTCGACCACTTCTCCCCCGAGAAGGAAGCGAACCACGCGCTCCTTGTCCGTCATGCGTTTTCCCGCTCTCGTCGTTCGCTCGAATCAACGTTCAAATGCTCGCATGGAGCCATTTTCTTTGTCAACACTTTCTCGCTATTTTTGTGAACAATTTGTGCGTCCAGGCTCGCCATTTCAGGTGATCCCTCCTTGTGCGCTGCGCCAGTACTGCACAGGGACACTGCGGCGCTCATCGGATGCGTCCGGGATCCGATAAATTGTCGACAATCACTGGGTAAATTGCACCCGAAACGATGACCTAGCTGCCGCGATAAGTGCTGTAGCTCCAGGGCGTGCATAACAACGGCACGTGATAGTGCGCATCGCGGTCGGCGATGCCGAAGCGCAACGGCACCGTGTCCAGAAAGGCGGGCTCCGGCAAACGCTCGCCGTGCTCGCGAAAGTAGGTGGCGACGTGGAAGACCAGCTTGAACTGTCCGGTCCGCATCGCCTCGGGCGCGAGCAGCGGCTCGTCGGTGCGACCGTCAGCGTTGGTGCGCACCGTCTTGACCAGCTTCCATTGGTCGCCCTGCAGCTCCGAAAAATCGATGCGCATGCCGGCGGCGGGTTTGCCGGACGCGGCGTCCAGCACGTGGGTTGAGAGACGTCCCATGAATTGGCTCCTTATCCGGCTTCAGCGTGCGATGCGCCGGCTGCCGCGTCACGCTGTGCCTGGGCTGCCGGTTTAAAGCCGTTGAAGTACACGTTGAGCACGACCGAAACGATGGCCGCGAGCAGGATTCCACTGTGAAGCAGCGGCGACAGCGCTTTCGGGAAATGCTGAAAGAAATTCGGTGCCACCAGCGCAATCATGCCGAAGCCCAGGCTGATCGCAACGATGAACAGGTTATGGCGGCTGCTTTTGTAGTCGACATCCGCAAGGATGCGCACACCCGTGGCTGCCACCATGCCGAACATCACGATGCCGGCGCCGCCGAGCACGAACTGCGGCACGGCCTCGACCAGTTGGCCGAGCGCGTGAATGAGGCCCAGCGCGATGAGGATCACCCCGCCGGTTACGCATACCCAGCGGCTGCGTACGCCGGTGACCCCGACCAGCCCCACGTTCTGGGAAAACGAGGTGTAGGGAAAGGTGTTGAAGAGGCCGCCGATCAGCGGGATCAAGCGGGTAAGCGGCAGGACCTCGTCGACGGCTGTCGTGGTGGTTGTCGCGCTCATGGTCAACCCTCTCCTTCGCCTTTCGGACCCTCCCCGCGTCGCGGGGGAGGGATTTCTAATTTCTACTTTGTCCTTGCGCCTTCGGCGAGCCACTTTCCTAGCAAGGCCCGTTCCTCCGGCGTCATCTTGGTCAGGTTGCCGAGCGGCATCGCCTGCGTCGCAATGGTTTGCTGGTGGATGCGCGGTGCGGCGGCCTTCACCCGCTCCGGGGTATCCAGCATGACGCCCGCCGGCGGTTGCTGGAAGCCTTCAAAAGTGGGCTTCTCCGCATGGCACGTGATGCAGCGCTGCTCCATGATCTGCTGCACGGTTGCAAATGGCACCCCGGTCGACGCGGTCGCCGCGGTCGCTTTCGATGGCGCGGCCGGAGCGAGTGCGATCGCGGCGCCAAGCAGCAGCAGCACACCGACCGCCGGCAGCGCCCACACGACCTTGCCTTGATGGCGCAGTACGAAGAACTGGCGAATCAGCGCACCCGCAAGGATGAACACCGCAAGCACTAGCCAGCCGTAGCGGTTGCCGTAGGTCATCGGATAGTGGTTGCTGATCATGATGAACAACACCGGCAACGTGAAATACGTGTTGTGCACGCTGCGCTGCTTGCCGACGATGCCGGGGCGCGGATCCGGCTCCTTGCCGGCGCGAATCTCCTGCACCATCTTTTTCTGGCCCGGAATGATGTGGAAAAAGACGTTCCACACCATGATCGTGCCCATCAGTGCACCGACGTGGATGTACGCCGCACGGCCGCCGAATACCTGCGCGTATGCATACGAGGCCGCGACCAGCAGCGCGTACACGATCAGCGCCAGCGCCAGTTCGTTCTTGATCGCCTTGCACAAGGTGTCGTAGATGAACCAGCCGACAACCAGCGACCCGGCGGAGATGCCGATCGCCGCCGGCGCGGACAAGTCGAACACCGAACGATCGATCAGATAGGCGTTCGCGCCCCACCAGTAGATGAGTGCGAGCAGCCCCATGCCGGAAAGCCACGTGGTGTACGCCTCCCACTTCGACCAGTGCAGTTCGGTGGAAAGCGGTTCGCCCTTTGGTCCGGTGAGGAACTTCTGGCTCAGGTAGAAACCGCCGCCATGCACCGCCCATAGTTCGCCGTACACGCCGCGTTGTTGGTCCGCGTCCTTCTTCGGCGCCTTGAGCGAGTTGTCGAGCATCACGAAATAGAGCGACGAGCCGATCCACGCGATGCCGGCGACAAAATGCAGCCAGCGCACGCCCAGGTTCAGCCAGTCGACGATGTAAGTCTCCATGTGTCGTTGTCCTTGAATCTCAAGCCAGGCGAGCGCGCTCCAGCAGCGCGCGGCTGATGTCGTTGTGGCTGGCGACGAGCGCGTCAAGATCGATGCCGCGCAGTTCGCCATCCTCGACCACGATGCGTCCGTTGATGACCGACAGCGTTACCCGCGCGGGAGCGCAAGTGACCAGCGCCGCCACCGGGTCGCTTGCGCTGCCGGCGTGCGCCAGGTCGTCGACGCGAAACGCGACCAGGTCGGCTGCCATGCCGGGCGCCAGTGCGCCGACGTCGTCGCGCCCGAGGACACGCGCGCCTCCGAGCGTCGCCAGCTCAAGCGCTTCACGCGCAGGAAATCGATCCGCGCGCGACTCGAAACCAGGCCAGCCGACGCGCTGCAGGAGCATCGCCTGGCGCGCTTCACCGAGCAGGTGATTGCCGTCGTTGCTCGCCGAACCGTCGACGCCGAGGCCCACATTGACGCCCGCATCGATCATTGAGCGCACCGGTGCGATGCCGGATGCGAGGATCATGTTGCTGGTCGGGCAATGGCAGACACCCGTGCGCGTGCGCGCGAGCAGTCCGATTTCCTGCGGGTTCGGATGCACCATGTGGGCGAACCACACGTCGTCGCCAACCCATTCGAGCGACTCGGCATGTTCGAGCGGACGTTTGCCGAACCTGGTCTGGCAAAACCGATCTTCGTCGACCGTCTCGGCGAGATGGGTGTGCAACGACACGCGCGGATAGGAGCGCGCCAGACGCGCGCTTTCGCGCATGAGCGCCGGCGTGACCGAAAATGGCGAACAGGGCGCAAGACCGATACGCAGCATCGAATAACGCTCGGCGTCGTGGAACGTTTCGATGACGCGCCGGCTATCGCGCAGGATCTCTTCCTCGGGCTGGCACAAATGGTCCGGCGGCAAACCGCCCTTGCTTTCGCCGAGACTCATGCTCCCGCGCGTCGGATGGAAACGCACGCCGAGTTCGCGTGCAGCGCGGATCTCGTCCTCCAGCGTCGTACCGTTGGGAAACAGATAGAGGTGGTCGGCCACCGTGGTCGCGCCGGAGAGCAGCAGTTCGGCAAGGCCGACCTTGGCGCTGACATGAACCGCCGCGGCGTCCATCTCGCCCCACACGCGGTACAGCGTCTTCAGCCAATCGAACAGCGACAGGCCGCCCGCCGTGCCCAGCGTGCGCGTCAACGTCTGATATAGATGGTGATGGCAGTTGATGAGGCCGGGCAGCACCACATGCCCGGCGAGATCGAGAACGCGGTCCGCTGTCTGCGGCAGCTCGACACTCGCGCCCACCTGCTCGATGCGATTGCCGCGGATGAAAACGCCGCCATCGCGGATCTCGCGCCGGCCGCCATCCATCGTCACCAGTACGTCGGCATGACGTACCAGCATCGTGTGCTCGGCCAACCTTCCCCCTCGGCTTCGACGTGTAGACCGCGGTCGCGGCAACGATCCGGCGCGCCAATAGGGCGGTCACCGTGCTGCCGTTCCAGACCTTGATCCCTGCCTGGGCCCTCGCCGTACGCCAGTCGCGCACGCGGACCGGCAGTACTTCCGTATTGTCGCCGCAGCGCCCGTTGTCTCGATGTTGTTCCTGGGCGGGCGCTGCGGGTGACAGTCTGCCGGAACGGCGCGACTTTACGGCGCGGTGCGCGAGCGCGAAACCGGCGCCGCGCGATAACACCTATTCCGTGGCCGAATGGGGTCACCGTCAGCCAAGACACCACTTTCGAATCCGGCCGATCTCGGCTCTTCCGATTCCGAGTGATCGCAGGAACTCGGCGTGACCAACGCCATTGCGTCGCTCGAACTGGGCGTGCCACTGCCGCATCTGTTCATCGTTCATGCCGATGCAACGAAACATCTCGGTCCAGGCCGCCTTGGTAACCGGTGTTTTCGCCCCGCCCTGCACGCCGCCACCGAGCATTTCCAGCGTCAGCCTGCGTTGATCCTGCAACACCGCAACGCTTTTCTCAAGCGCACGCACGTGATCGCGCAGCGCGCCCGGTACGTCGCCGCGATGCGCCAGCAACCGGCGAATCGTCACCAACGGCAGGCCGAGCGCGCGCCAGCGCGCGATCAGAAACAGAACCCGCAGATCATCCGGGCGAAAGGTTCGATAGCGACTGCCGACGCGTCGAAGCGGCCGGATCAAACCCAGCCGCTCGTAATACATCAGCGTGGTGCGCGAAAGCCCGACCGCGCGTGCGGCGCGCGCGATGCTAAGGCCCGCAGTTAATCCCGCCGTAGCGCCAGCCACGCGTTCAGATTCTGCTCCCAGCTTTTCATCTGCGCGTGCCATTGCTCCACTGTTTTCGCTTCAATCTCGGCGCGCCCCGCGGAGGACGTTGCCGTGTA
>DASQAE010000190.1:0-13801 GCA_035635915.1 Burkholderiaceae bacterium
ACTGCGTGTTCAAACTCGTCTCGGGATCCTGCGCCCATGCGCCGCCGTCCGAGCCCATCGGTACGCGCGACATGCTCTCCACGCCGCCTGCAACGACAAGATCCTCCCAACCCGAGCGCACTTTCTGCGCGGCGAGATTGACGGCTTCGAGGCCGGACGCACAGAAGCGGTTCAGCTGCACGCCGGCGACGTTCCAGTGCCAGCCGGCCGCGAGCGCCGCGGTCTTGGCGATACAACCGCCCTGTTCGCCGATCGGTGTGACGCAGCCGAGCACGACGTCTTCAACCTCGGCGGTGTCGAAGTCGTGCCGGGAGCGGAGTTCGCGCAGCAGGCCGGCAATGAGCGAGACCGGCTTCACCTCATAGAGCGATCCGTCGCGTTTGCCCTTGCCGCGCGGCGTGCGCAGCGTATCGAAGATCATCGCTTCGGCCATGGCGCTCTCCCTGCTGTCGGCCCGTTGACGGAATATAGTCGATGGCACAGACTTACCAAGCAACTGCTTGGTTGGGATGCTGCGCCGTTGCAGGAGCCCGAATGGAACTGACCTTCGACCTCGGCCGCCGCGTCCTGGAACAACAACCTTTCAGCAGGCTTCTTGGCGCCGAGTTGACGCGACTCGACGCCGACGGCGCCGAACTGCAACTCGCGCTGCGTCCGGACCTGCTGCAACAAAACGGCTTTGCCCATGGCGGCGTGGTTTGTTACCTGGCCGATAACGCCCTCACCTACGCGGGTGGTTTGGCGCTTGGCGCTGCCGTAGTGACTTCGGAGTTCAAGATCAACTATGTCCGCCCTGCCATCGGCAGCCGCGCCATCGCGCGTGCCGCGGTCGTGCATGCGGGCAAGCGCCAGGCCGTGTGCCGTTGTGATGTATTGGTTCAAGACGCCGGCAGCAAAAAGCTGGTCGCGACGGCGCTCGGCACGATTGCACTGGCCGGCACAAAAAACGACTGATGTCCTACCAATCGATCTTTCGCGCCGGACTGTTCGACGGCCGCGTGATCATCGTCACTGGCGGTGGCTCCGGCATCGGCCGTTGCACGGCCCACGAGCTGGCAGCGCTGGGTGCTGCGGTCGCGTTGGTCGGGCGCAAGCTGGAAAAGCTGCAGCGGGTTGCTGCGGAGATCTCCGACGCCGGCGGCCGCGTCAGCATTCATGTCTGCGATATTCGCGAGGAACCGGCAGTGCACCAAACGGTGCGCGACGTTCTCGCCGAACATGCCCGCATCGACGGCCTCGTGAACAATGCCGGCGGACAGTTTGCGTCGCCGCTTGCGTCGATCACGGCAAAAGGCTGGGATGCGGTTGTGCGCAACAACCTGACCGGCGGGTTTCTTTTCGCGCGCGAGTGCTACACGCAGTGGATGGCCGAACACGCGGCCGCGTCCTGCGGCATCGTCAACGTCATAGCCGACATGTGGCAGGGCATGCCCGGCATGGGCCATTCAGGCGCCGCGCGTGCCGGCATGCTGAATTTCACCGAGACCGCGGCGCTCGAATGGGCGCCGGTGCGCGTCAACGCGATTGCGCCGGGATGGATCGCATCGAGCGGGCTGGATCAATATCCACCGGAAATGGCGCCGCACATCCGCGCGCTGGCTTCGCACGTGCCGCTGCGCAGGCTCGGTACCGAAAGCGAGGTGTCCGCGGCGATCGTCTTCCTGCTTGCGCCGGGCGCATCGTTCATCTCGGGCGCTTGCCTGCGCGTTGACGGTGCAGCGCCCAATGCCAAACGCGCATGGGCGCAAGTGGGAAGCGGAGCGCCCAACGAACCATTCAACGGCTTTCAGCTTGCGCAGGTTCCAAAGGTGTTGCGCGATGAGTGAGGCAACGATGTCATCTCGAGCGAAGCGAGAGATCTCGGTGTCGCGAAGAGCGAGATCCTTCGCCGCCGGCTCGCAATGACAGGGGGTTTGTAAGTGCCGCGGATCGAATCGCGCATCGACACTGCCGGCGAGGCGTTCGCGGCGAATCGCGCTTTCATGCAAGCGTTGCTGACGCAACTGCGTGCAACCGAGGCGCGCACGCGCGCCCGCTCGCAGGAGGCCGGGCCGCGTTTCGCAAAACGTGGCCAGATGCTTCCGCGCGACCGCGTGGGCTTGCTGCTCGATCCGGGCGCGCCTGCGCTCGAGTTGTCCGCGCTTGCCGGCTGGTGCCAGGACGACGATGACGGCAAGCCGCGTTACGCTGACACGACCATCCCCGGCGGCGGCTCGATTGCGGTGATCGGTTATGCCGCTGGCGTGCGCTGTCTGGTGCTGGCAGATGATGCGGGCATCGACGCCGGTGCCCTGCAGCCGCTGGGGCTGGAAAAATTCCAGCGCGCACAGGACGTCGCGCTCGCAAACCGGCTGCCGTTCGTACACCTGATCGAATCGGCGGGCGCCAATTTGCTCAAGTACCGCGTCGAGCACTTCATTCTCGGCGGCAAGGGCTTTTATAACCTCGCGCGCTTGTCTGCAGCCGGTCTGCCGGTGATCGGCGTCGTGCACGGCTCGAGCACTGCGGGCGGCGCGTACATGACCGGGCTTGCGGACATCGTGGTCATGGTGCGCGGTCGGGCCAAGGCATTTCTCGCCGGGCCGCCGCTACTGAAAGCGGCGACGGGTGAGATTGCCACCGACGAGGAACTCGGCGGCGCGCAGATGCACGCAAGCGTCTCCGGCACGTGCGAGTACCTCGCCGAAGACGACGCGGATGCGATTCGTCTGGCGCGCGCACATCTGGCGCAGCTGCGCTGGGTCGAGCAGAATCATCGGCCTATCAGCGCGCCAGGTCCTGCGTATCCGTCGGAAGATCTGCTCGGAATCATGCCGGCCGACTTGAGGAAGGGCATCGACATGCGCGAGGTGATCGCGCGCGTCGTCGACGGCTCGGAGTTTCTCGACTTCAAAGCCGACTACGGCGCGGCAACCGTGTGTGGCCACGCTGCAATCGGCGGCATGCGCGTCGGCATCATCACCAACAACGGTCCGATCGATCCGGCCGGCGCCAACAAGGCCACTCACTTCGTCCAGCACTGCTGCGGCAACGGCCTTGCGCTCGTGTACCTGCAGAACACGACCGGTTATCTGGTCGGCAAAGGTCCCGAGCGCGAAGGCATGATCAAACACGGATCGAAGATGATCCAGGCCGTGAGCAACGCGACCGTGCCGCAGATCACGGTTCACTGCGGCGCGTCGTATGGCGCGGGCAACTACGGCATGTGCGGCCGCAGCTTCGGGGCGCGTTTTGTCTTTTCGTGGCCTAACGCGCGTACCGCGGTGATGGGTGCGGAGCAGGCTGCGACCACGATGGCGATCGTCGCCGCGGAAGGGGCAAAACGCCGCGGCGTAGAACCGCCGCCCGAGATGATCGCGAACATGAAGCAGCGCATCGTCGACACGTTCGAACGCCAGGCCTCCGCGTTCTACACCTCCGGCCTGCTGCTCGACGACGGCGTGATCGATCCACGCGACACGCGCACGGTGTTGATGTTCACGCTGTCGATCTGCGAAGAAGCTGCGACGCGTGTCGTACGGCCGGTGCAGTTCGGCGTGGCAAGGCCGTGAAAATGTCACCGATGCATTCGTCTTCCTCGCTCTCGAAGCGTCGCCCAGCGTTGTCATTCCGAGGAGCGAAGCGACGAGGAATCCCGGTTCATGCAAAGCAGGGGATGGAAATGATCTTCACCCACGAGCACGAAGAGCTGCGCCGCAGCCTGCGACGTTTCATCGACAACGAGATCAATCCGTTCGTCGATGAATGGGAAGCGGCGGAGATCTTTCCTGCCCACGACTTGTTCCGCAAACTCGGCAAGCTCGGTTTTCTCGGCCTTACCAAGCCGGTTGACTACGGCGGCAGCGGGCTCGACTGGTCGTACGCGATGGTGATGGCCGAAGCGCTGGGCCATATTCATTGCGGCGCCGTGCCGATGGCAATTGGCCTGCAGACCGACATGGCGACGCCTGCGCTGGCGCGTTTCGGGTCCGACGAGGTCAAGCGCGAATTCCTGGCGCCGTCGATCGCGGGTGATTACGTCGCCTGCCTCGGCGTGAGCGAGGTCGGCGGCGGGTCCGACGTGGCAGCGATCCGCACGACCGCGCGCAAGGACGGCGGCGACTACGTCATCGAAGGCGGCAAGATGTGGACCACCAGCGGCACGCAAGCCGATTGGATGTGCCTGCTCGCGAACACGTCCGAAGGCGCGGCGCATCGGAACAAGACGTTGATCTGCGTCCCGATGCGGACGCCTGGCATCACAGTGGCGAAGAAGATCCGCAAGATCGGCATGATGGCTTCCGATACCGCGCAGATCTATCTCGACAACGTGCGCGTGCCGCAGCGCTTTCGCATCGGTGAAGAAGGACTCGGCTTCACCTACCAGATGCAGCAGTTCCAGGAGGAACGGCTCTGGGCCGCGGCGTCCTGCATCGAAAGTCTCCTGCGCAACATCAATGACACGGTCGAGTACGCGCGCGAGCGGACGATGTTCGGCGGCGTGTTGCTGGAGCGCCAGGCCGTGCACTTCAGGCTTGCGGAACTGAAGACCGAAATCGAGTGCCTGCGCGCGCTGACGTATCGGGCCGTCGAACGGTTTGTCGCCGGGGAAGATGTGACCGAACTCGCGTCGATGGCGAAGTTGAAGGCCGGCCGCTTGTCGCGCGAGATTCCCGATGCGTGCCTGCAGTTCTGGGGCGGCATGGGATTTACGTGGGACAACCCGCTGTCGCGCGCGTATCGCGATGGTCGCCTTGCTTCGATCGGCGGCGGGGCCGACGAGGTGATGCTCGGGATCATCTGCAAGTTCATGGGGACGTTGCCGCGGACATGACCGGCTAGGCGCGTTACAAACAAATGCTCCAGAGCGTCACCACAGCCGGCGTGCTCTTCGTCACGCTCAACGACCCCGCGCGCCGCAACGCGCTTAGCGAGTCGATGTTGAGCGGCCTTGGGGCTGAACTCGCTCGCGCGGAGGAGGATGAAACCATTCGCGCCTTCGTGCTTCGTGGCGCGGGCGGCGTCTTCTGCGCCGGCGGGGACTTCACGACCTTCAAGACCTTGATGGGCACCGCGACCAGCGGCGCCGCGCCGGACCCGATCGCGCGCAACAACCGCGCCTTCGGCGCCTTGCTCACACGCCTGGTCGATCTTCCCGTGCCCACCATCGCCGTTGTTGTCGGCGCAGCTGCAGGCGGTGGCACCGGATTGGCGGCTGCGTGCGACGTGGTGCTCGCGCACAGTTCGGCGACGTTCGCAACGCCCGAAACAGGGCTCGGCATCCCGCCGGCGCAGATCGCGCCGTTTGTCGCATCGCGCATCGGCCGCCAGCGCGCAACGCGGTTGCTGTGCGAGGGCCGGCGCGTCGACGCGCAGGAGGCCAAACATATCGGGCTCGCCGACATCGTCGCCGAGGACATCGATGCCGCATTGCTCGAGCAGATCCGGCGTTTCGATCGCGCTGAGCCTGCTGCAGTCCGCTCGACCAAACGCATCCTGGCGCACGCAGGACCGCGTAAAGCGCAGCTCGACTTCGCGGCCGAATGTTTTGCGCGCGGCCTGCGCAGCGCTGCGGCCGAAGGTCTCGCCGCGTTTGTGGCCAAACGTGCGCCCGCTTGGCAGCAGTCGCTGACGGCGTTGCCGGAGATGCCGCGTTGACCGCGTTTGACTCGCTGCTGATCGCCAATCGCGGCGAGATCGCGATTCGCATCGCACGCAGCGCGAAGAAACTCGGCATCCGCACGATTGCGGTGGTTTCCGACGTTGATCGTGGCGCCCCCCATGCGCTCGCATGCGATGACGTGGTCGAGATCGGCGGCGCTCGGCCGGTGGACTCCTACCTGCGCATCGACAAGATGATTGCGGCCGCGCGCTCCACCGATGCGCAGGCGGTGCATCCTGGTTATGGTTTTCTGGCGGAAAACACCGCGTTCGCGCAAGCGGTGGTTGACGCGGGGCTGGTATTTGTCGGTCCACCTCCGCCTGCCATCGCCACGATGGGTGACAAGGCGGCGGCGCGCCAGCGCGCCGTCGTGCTCGATATCCCCATCCTGAGCGGTTATGACTACGCAGCGCAGGATGCCGAGACGCTGCGGCGCGCGGCGGCGCTGATCGGCTTTCCCGTCATGATCAAGGCCGCCGCCGGCGGTGGCGGGCGCGGAATGCGGCGGGTCGATGATGCTGCGCACTTCGACGCCGCGCTCGCAAGCGCACGTTCAGAAGCTCAAGCTGCATTTGGCGATGACCGCCTGATCATCGAACGCGCGCTGCGCGCGCCGCGCCACGTCGAAATACAGGTGCTTGCCGACCACCACGGCCAAACCGTGTTCCTGGGCGAACGCGATTGCTCCGTGCAGCGGCGGCACCAGAAGATCATCGAAGAAGCGCCGTGCCCCGTTCTCTCTCCAGTCCAGCGCCGGGTGATGGGTGCGGCCGCCTTGCGTCTGGCGCGCGGCATCGGGTACGTCGGTGCCGGTACGGTCGAGTTTCTCTACACGGGCGGCGAGTTCTTCTTCATGGAGATGAACACGCGCTTGCAGGTCGAACATCCGGTCACCGAAGCTGTGACCGAGCTCGATCTTGTCGAATGGCAGTTGCGGATCGCGCAGGGCGAGCGCCTGACACTCGAGCAGGATGCCGTGCTGGCGCAGTTCGAACGCGGCGGCCATGCGATCGAGGCACGCCTTTGTGCCGAGGAGCCGGGCGCGGATTTTCTGCCGCGCACCGGACGCATCGAGTTATGGCGTGCACCGGAGGTTATCCGCTTTGATCACGCACTCGAAAGCGGACTGGAGGTAAGTCCTTTTTACGATTCGCTGCTCGGCAAGGCGATTGCGCATGCGGCCACGCGCGCCGAGGCGGCGCGCCAGCTTGCAACCGCGCTGGACGACACGATCGTGCTTGGCGTACCCACCAACCGCGCGTTCCTTGCGCGGGTGCTGCGCCATCCTGCATTTCTCGGCGCCAACGTCTCGACCGCGCTGATCGATGAACACTTCGGCTCAGGTCAAACGCGCGCCAACGAGCCAACTGACGCTCATTGGGCACTCGCGGCGTTCATCAGTACACGTCTTGCTGCGCGGCCGACGGACTGGCCCGCGGAATGGCGCGGCTGGTCGAGCAACGGGATGCAGATTGCAGCGTTTCGGCTGCGCGCGGGCCAGAAGGAGCTACGTGGACGCGTCGAGGGCAGTGGTGTGCTCGACGCAACGGTCCTGGGCGAGCGCGCAGTGCGTATCGAGGCAAGGCAGCCGCTTGTCGCAGGCGTGTGGAACGCGCCGAGTGTCGATGGTCGCCGTGTTGCGCTCTTTTTCGCGCGCGCGGACCGACGGATCTGGGTGCAGCTCGACGGGGTAGACATCGAATTCGAAGACCTGCGTCTGCAGCCCACACGGCGCGCGGATCACGCGGCTTCCGCTGGGGCGGTTGCCGCGGCGATGCACGGAAGAGTGGTCGATGTTGCGGTCAAGGTCGGACAGCGGGTGGATCGCGGCGCATCGCTTGCGACGCTCGAAGCGATGAAAATGGAACACGCGCTGGCTGCGCCGGCTGCGGGCCTGGTACGCGCGGTGCATGTCCGAACGGGTGATCAGGTCGCCGCCGGGCGCGTGGTGATCGAACTCGACCTCGACGCGCCACAGCCGGTGCAGTAGGAGATCACGATGGCCGCCACGCACGAGGTGCTGAATCAATCGACGCCGTTCGTCGACCGCAATCTTTTTGCGATCGATCCGGCACTGCAGGAAGCAGTCGCGCGCAACGGCGCCGAATGGGCGCGTGCCGAATTGAACGCGCTGGGCGGTCGTCTCGGCTCGGCGGAAGTGGCGGACTGGGCGCGTGCCGCGAACACCTTTCCACCGCAGCTGCGAACGTTCGATCGCAGCGGGCGTCGCATCGATGAAGTCGAGTTCCATCCGGCCTGGCACGAGGTGATGCGCCTCATGATCGGCGCCGGCGTGCACGCCGATCCGTGGGCTGATCCGCGGCCCGGCGCGCAGGTCGCGCGCGCAGCGAAGTACCTGCTTTTTTCCCAGGTCGAAAACGGCGCCCAATGTCCGGTGACGATGACCTATGCAGTGGTTCCCGTGATGCAGCGGTACGCCGCGGCAACACCTGCGATCGCGCGCGACTGGTTGCCGCGCATCCTGTCGCACAGTTATGACCCTGCGTCACGGCCGATCGCGGGCAAGACCGGCGCCCTGCTCGGCATGGGAATGACCGAGAAGCAGGGCGGCTCGGACGTGCGTACCAACACCACCTACGCCGAACTCGACGGCAGCGGCGAGTGGGGTGAGCGTTATCGAATCACCGGCCACAAGTGGTTCTTTTCGGCGCCGCAATGCGACGCGCACCTGGTGCTTGCGCAGACCGACCGGCAGTCGCCGGCCGGACTATCGTGTTTTTTCCTGCCGCGCTGGCGCGCCGACGGCACGCGCAACCGGGTGTTCGTGCAGCGCCTGAAGGACAAGGTCGGCAACAGGTCGAACGCGTCGAGCGAAGTGGAGTTCGAGGGCGCGGAGGCGTATCGCATCGGCGAGATCGGTCGCGGCGTGCCGACCATCCTCGAGATGGGCAATCACACGCGGATGGATTGCGCCATCGGATCTGCCGGGATCATGCGGGCGGTTTTGACGCATGCGCTGCATCACGCGCGTGAACGCACCGCGTTCGGGCGCCTGCTCGCCGAGCAGCCTCTGATGCGCAACGTGCTCGCAGATGTCGCCCTCGAAGTCGAAGCCGCCACGACATTGGTGCTGCGCCTCGCGCGTGCGTTCGATGGGCGCCACGCTCACGCCGAGCACGAAGCGCTGCTCGCGCGTGTGCTCACGCCGACAGCAAAGTACTGGGTCTGCAAACGTTTGCCTGCCGTTGCCGCCGAGGCAATGGAGGTGATGGGCGGCAACGGGTACGTCGAGGAAAACGCGTTTGCGCGTTTTTACCGCGAGGCGCCGCTTAATTCGATCTGGGAGGGTTCAGGCAACGTGATGTGCCTGGATGTACTGCGCGCGTTCGGCAAAACACCGAGTGTGCGGGCGGCGCTGGTGGAGGAGATCGGCGCCGCGCGCGGCGGCAATCGGATTCTCGACGGCTTCAGTACCGCACTGATCGACGATCTGGGGCGCGTTGACATCGGTGAAAGTGAAGCACGCGCGCTGACTGAACGCATCGCCCTGGCGCTGCAAGGCGCGCTGCTGGTGGCAGGCGCGCCCAACACGACTGCGGATGCGTTCTGTGCGTCGCGCCTGGTGGCGGGTGCGTGGGGACGGACGTTCGGGACATTGCCGAAAGACGTCGATGTCGCGCCGGTGCTTGCAAGAGCGTTGGTGGAATGATCACGGCGTGCGGCCCCCACCCCAACCCTCCCCCGCGGGCGGGGGAGGGGGACAGCTAGGCTGGGCGCAAAGTGCTCGACCTCACGCAAGAGCAACGAGCTTTCCGCGACACGCTTCGCAGTTTCGTCGCGCGCGAGATCGCGCCGCACGTCAATGAGTGGGACGAAGCGGAGGGTTTTCCTCGCGATCTCTATCGCAAGGCCGCGGCGATTGGTTTGCTCGGCATCGGTTATCCGGAGCGGTTCGGCGGCACTGAAGTCGACTTCACCTGGCGCCTGATCGCGTCGGCCGAACTCGCACGCGCGGGCAGCGGCGGCCTGCTTGCGAGCCTGTTTTCGCACAACATCGGCCTGCCGCCGATCGTCGCGCACGGTAGCGAGGAATTGCAGCAACGCGTGGTGCCAAAGGTACTCGCGGGCGAGGCGATCTCCGCACTCGCGGTAACCGAGCCCGGTGGTGGCTCCGATGTCGCCGCGGTAACCACGCGTGCGCGGCGCGACGGCGACGACTACGTGATCGACGGTGAAAAGGTGTTCATCACCTCAGGCATGCGCGCCGATTTCATCACCGTGGCGGTACGCACCGGAGGCCCGGGGGCGGGCGGTATTTCGCTCCTGCTCGTCGAGGGCGATCGTCCCGGGCTGGCGCGAAACTCACTGAAAAAGATGGGCTGGTGGATGTCCGATACCGCACACCTGCGCTTCGATAACTGTCGCGTGCCGGCCGCCAATCTGATCGGCGAAGAGAACCGCGGTTTTGCGGCGATCATGGACAACTTCAACGGCGAACGGCTGCTGCTCGCTGCTGGGAGCTGGGCCTTTGCGCAGGTTTGTTACGACGAAGCGCTGCACTGGGCACGCGACCGGCGCACGTTCGGTGCGCCGCTCATCGAACGCCAGGTGATCCGGCACAAGTTTGCCGACATGAAGATGCGCATCGAGTCGACACGGGCCTGGATCTTCGATCTGGTCGAACGCCATGCAGCCGGCCACACCGACGCCGCGTGGGTGGCGGAAGTGGCGCTGGCCAAGAATCATGCGACCCAGTCGTTGCAGTGGTGCGCCGACCAGGCGGTACAGATCCTCGGCGGCATGGGCTTCATGCGCGGCACAAAATGCGAGCGCATTTATCGCGAGGTGAAGGTGATGATGATCGGTGGCGGTTCGGAAGAGATCATGAAGGACCTCGCCGCGCGCCAGTTAGGCTTATAGATCCGGAAGGTCATAGCGCTCATGCCGCCGTCCCGCGCGTCGTCGCCGAACCCGTTCGAGCCCGAGTTCACCGAACTGCTGCGCGCGATGTTCGAGGAGCGCATCGAATTCAACCGTGTGCTCGGACTGCGGCTTACCTCGTTCGATCCTGAATGCGCGCAGGCGCGCATCGAAATGCGCGAGGAATTGATCGGGCATTTTGTCCATCGGCGCCTGCACGGCGGCGTGATCAGCGCGACGCTGGACGCCATGGGCGGCTTCGCCGTCATGTTGGCAATCGGCAGCCGCCATCTCGACGAAGCGGTCGAGGCGCGCCTGATGCGTTTCGCCAAACTCGGCACGATCGACATACGCATCGATTACCTGCGCCCCGCGACAGGTCCCTATTTCATCGCGACAGCGCAGGCGATCCGCCTGGGCAGCCGCGTCGCGACCACGCGCATGGAACTGCACGACAGCGAAGATCGGTTGGTCTCGACGGGTACCGCCGCCTACATGGTCAGCTAGTCGACCACGTTCACGCGATCGCGCACCCAGAACACGGATTCCTGCGCAAAGCGGCGCCGGTACTCCGCGACGATCGCCTTCAGCGCCGCATCCGCGCTCGCTTGTGGAAGGTGTACCACCTCCAGCACAAAAGTCGGCTCACGATTGATCCGGTATGCGCTGTCACGCCACTGCCCGTCAGCGGCCCAAACGGTCAGGCCCTGGGGAAATCGCGGCGTGACCACATCTGCGAGAAAGGTGGCCCATTCGGTCTCCGTCACGAAGCCCGCTGGATGTTTCCGGCCGAAGTAAAGGCGATCGGACACGCTGGCCTGTTGCGACAGTGACCCCGAGCCTTCGTGACGCAGGGCCGTCGCGGCTGGCGACACCGCGCCAAAGGCGATTGCCGTGACGACGGAAAGCCCCGCGAGCAGCAGGGACCAGCGAAGGCGGTGCAAAGACATTTTTTAGTTGGATTCAACGGGTTGACCGGGTAATTCGAGGGCCGCGGCGGATTGGATGCGGCCGGGCACGAATTCAAAAGCAAGCCGCGGAGTGCCTTGCTAGGCTGTTGCGCCTAGATTGCGTGCATCGACAGCGCCAATCTGAAGAGAACATTGTGAACATGACTACCCGCAATGAATTGCTTGCCGCGCAAACCGTCAGCGACCCGCGCTGGGCGGCCGTGATGGCACGCGATCCCGCCGCCGACGGGAGTTTTTTCTACTCGGTCAAGACGACCGGTGTGTATTGCAAACCCTCATGCGCGGCGCGCACTGCGCGGCCGGAGAACGTGACCTTCCACGCAACCGCTGCCGCCGCCGAGCGCGCGGGCTTCCGTCCGTGCAAGCGCTGCAAGCCGAATCAGCCGTCGCGCGCTCAGCAACACGCCGAGCTTGTCGCCGACCTTTGCCGGTTCATCGAAAACGCCGACACGCCGCCGACGCTTGAAGAACTTGCACGCCATGCCGGAATCAGCGCGTTTCATCTGCACCGCATCTTCAAGGACGTGACCGGCGTGACGCCGCGTGCTTACGCCGCGGCACACCGGGCGAAACGCGTCCGCGGCGAACTTGAAGGCGAGATCTCGGTGACCGATGCGATCTTCGGTGCCGGCTACAACTCCAGCAGCCGCTTCTACGAAAAGTCGAGCGACGTGCTCGGCATGACACCGACCGCTTATCGCTCGGGGGGTGCCAACACGGAGATTCGTTTTGCAATCGGCGAGTGTTCGCTCGGGTCGATCCTGGTCGCGCGCAGCGAGCGTGGCATCTGCGCGATTTCGCTCGGCGATGACCCCGAAGCACTTGCGCGCGATCTGCAGGATCGATTCCCGCACGCGCGGCTGATCGGCGACGACGCCGGATTTGCGGCCCTGGTCGCGCGCGTGGTGGGTTTCGTCGAGACACCCAACGTCGGGCTCGATCTGCCGCTCGATGTGCGCGGCACGGCGTTTCAGCAGCGCGTGTGGCAGGCGTTGCGCGAGATCCCGCCCGGATCGACCGCGAGTTACTCTCAAATTGCCCAGCGCATCGGCGCGCCGAAGTCGGTGCGCGCCGTTGCCCAGGCGTGTGGCGCAAACCCGCTTGCCGTGGCGATTCCATGCCATCGTGTCGTGCGCCAGGACGGCAATCTGTCCGGATATCGCTGGGGCGTGCAGCGCAAGCAGGCGTTGCTCGAGCGTGAGGTCGAACGATGAACGCGCGCGTCGACCTCGAGTTGCTAAGCGCCGCAGCGGGCGACGTTGAAGCACGCATCGCGGCGATCGATTGGGACCAGGTGGTCAACCGCGTCGAATCGCACGGCAGCGCGGTAATGCCGCGCCTGATCACGCCCGGTGAATGCGCCGCTCTTGCGGAACTTTACCCGGATGAGTCGGTGTTTCGCAGCCGGATCGTGATGGCGCGCCATGGTTTCGGCCGGGGCGAGTACAAGTATTTTCGCTACCCACTGCCGGCGTTGGTCGCGCACTTGCGCACAACGATCTACCCGCATCTGGTCCCGATCGCCAATCGCTGGAACGAGGCGCTCGATGCCGACGTGCGTTTTCCACCGACGCATGCGGCGTTCATCCGGCGTTGCCATGCGGCGGGACAAAAACGGCCGACGCCGTTGCTGCTGCAGTATGGGGCGGAAGACTACAACTGCCTGCACCAGGATCTCTACGGTGAACAGGTTTTTCCGTTGCAGGTTGCAGTGTTGCTGGCCGAACCCGGGCGCGATTTTGCCGGCGGCGAATTCGTGCTGACCGAACAGCGCCCGCGTATGCAGACGAAAGCGCAGGTGGTCGATCTGCACCAGGGCGATGCGGTGGTGTTCGCGGTTCACCATCGTCCGGTGCGCGGCACGCGCGGCTTTTATCGCGTCAACATGCGTCACGGCGTGAGCGAAGTGCGCAGCGGGCATCGCCACACGCTGGGAATCATTTTTCACGACGCTACTTGATGCGCGAGTTGTTCGATTCAATCGAGGCGACACCTGTCCGGCCCATCTGCCCGGGTGCGGTGCTGTTGCGCGGATTTGCGTTGGCGCTCGACGCCGAACTGCTCGACGGGCTGCGCAGCGTGATAACGCAGGCGCCCTTGCGCCAGATGCTCACGCCGGGTGGTCTGCGCATGGCGGTTGCGATGACCAACTGCGGCGCGCTGGGATGGGTCAGCGATCGTGGCGGCTACCGTTATGCCGCGCTGGACCCTCTGTCGGCGCGGCCGTGGCCCAACATGCCTGCTGCCTTTGGCAGGCTGGCCGCCGAAGCCGCCGCGCACGCGGGCTTCGAGAATTTTCAGCCCGACG
>DASQAE010000191.1:0-2521 GCA_035635915.1 Burkholderiaceae bacterium
CGACGGCAAACCGCAGTTCTGGTTCGGTGCCTTGGGAACCCCGCAGACCGGCGTTCACCTCGCATTTGCGGCTGCAGACCGCGAACAAGTGCGGCGCTTTCACGCCGCCGCACTTGCCGCAGGCGGCAAGGACAACGGTGGTGCCGGGCTGCGCCCGCAGTATCACCCGAACTATTACGGCGCATTCGCTATCGACCCCGACGGCAACAACGTCGAAGCCGTCTACCACGTTGCCGAATAGCCGCGCGAAGGCATGAGCGCAACAGTCCTGCGCATCGACGGGCCACTTGTACCCAGCTTCCCGCTGGTGCTCGATTCGCCCCACTCGGGCCACGACTTCCCGCCCGATTTCGACGCGATCGTGAGTGAGTACGACCTGCGTGACGGCGAGGACAGTTTTGTCGACGATCTGTACCTGCCCGCCACGGAGTTCGGCGTCCCGCTGCTGGCGGCGCAGTTTCCGCGTACCTATCTTGATCCAAACCGCCATCGCGGCGACATCGACCTCGAACTGCTGGCCGATCCGTGGCCGCATGAGTACGTACCGAGCGGCAAGGCGCGCATCGGCAAGGCGCTGGTCTGGCGCACGCTGGACGACGGGCGTCCGATCTACGGTCGCCGGCTGAAAGTGGACGAGATCACAGCACGCATCGAACGCATGCACGTGCCGTATCACTCGGCGCTGCGCGCGTTGCTCGACTCGGCTCACCGCCGCTTCGGCATCGTCTTGCACGTGAACTGCCATTCGATGAACGCCGTCAGCGGAAAGATGGGTGAAGGTGGCGCCGGCAAGGCACGCGCGGACTTCGTGCTCGGCGATCGCGACGGCACCAGTTGCGATCCCGGGTTCACCGAGTTCGTCCGCGCCACGCTGTCGGGCCTGGGCTACAACGTCAGGGTCAACGATCCTTACAAAGGGGTCGAGCTGGTCAAGGCGTATTCGAATCCGGCCGCCGGCCGGCACAGCCTGCAGATCGAGATCAACAAGCGCCTGTATATGGACGAGGATGCACGCACCAGGAGTCCGGGCTACGAGGCGCTGCGCGCAAACCTGGCGCGTTTGATCGAGGCGATCCGCGAATACGCGTCAGCCGCGACGCGCGGCATGAAATGAAGCATCACCCGATCGAGATCCAGCCGCCCGATATCACGCCGTTCCGGCACGCCAACACCGGTGTCGATTACGTGCACTTCTTCGAGTCCGGTCGTCCTGGCCCGCAGGTGATGCTGCAAGCGCTGACGCACGGCAACGAATTTTGTGGCGCAATCGCGCTGGTCGAGTTGTTGCGCGCGGGTCTGCGCCCGGTGCGCGGCTCGCTCACGATCGCGTTTGCGAACGTCGCGGCGTTTGCGCGTTTCGACTTCGACGATCCGGACCGTTCGCGTTACGTCGACGAGGACTACAACCGTGTCTGGGGCGACGATGTGCTTTTCGGAGCGCGCGATTCGCTCGAACTGCGGCGTGCGCGCGAACTCGTTCCTTTCGTCGATCGCGCCGACTTCCTGCTCGATCTGCATTCGATGCATGAACCCTGCCGGCCGATCATGGTGTGCGGCCGGATCGAAAAAGGGGTCGAATTCGCGCGCGCGATCGGCGTTCCGGGCGATCTTTTGGTCGACACCGGCCATCCGGCCGGGCTGCGTTTAATCGATCGCGGTGGCTTCGGCGACCCAGGCAGTCCGCGCCGGGCAGCGTTGATTGAATGCGGCCAACACTGGGAACGAGGCGCGGCGCAAGTTGCAGTCGACACGGTGCTGCGCTTCCTGCGCGTGACCGGCGGCTTCGACGAAACGTGGGTCGAGAGCAGGTTGCGCCGGCAGCCGCCCGCGCAACAACGCGTTGTGCGGGTGACCGAGCCGATCGTTGCGAAGACGATGCAGTTTCGTTTCGCTGCCGAGTGGCGCGGCCTGGAAGTCGTGCCTTCGGCTGGAACGCCAATCGCGTTCGACCAGGACACGGTCTGGCGTGCACCATACGACAACACGGTTCTCGTCATGCCGTCGTTGGCGCATCTGAAGCCAGGCACGACGATGGTTCGGCTCGGTCGGTACGACACAGCCGCCGCGCCGCGCTGACGGCTACCACAATCTCACCATCTCGACCATGCACGCGCATGTGGACCATGAGCATTGCATGGAGACCGTCTTGCTGAAGGGCCTGTGCGCGCTGTGCGCAATTTCGCTGCCGCACTAAGCGCCGAGGGCGTAGTGCATAAAGGCCAACTTAACGTCGTGATGGTCGACGTGACACGCACGCACTCCCACGGACCCGGTGGCGCGCACTCGCACCTGCGGCATGCGCTGCCCTCGATGTAAGAAGACCTTCACCAGATTTCATACATTTCATACGTCGTGTCCACTTGCTGAATCCGTTTCGGACATACGCCCGTATCGAGGGCAGGAAGTCGGGAGGAGACGGCGGATGCGCAAAGCGGCACGAGAGCGATACGCGGGGCCGCGCCCTGGTTGCGCCGCCCGCGTCGTGCTGGTTGCGCTGGCGGCAGTGTGCGTGCCTTGGCGC
>DASQAE010000192.1:0-3155 GCA_035635915.1 Burkholderiaceae bacterium
GCCGGTGGTGGAGAAGGCGTTGGTGTTGGTGCAGGCGCGGGCGCGGGTGATCCTGCGCCACCCCCACCGCCACATGCGGTCATTCCAGTCGTAACCAGCGCGACCACAGCCACGCCGAACAGATGTTGCAGGTTTTTCATCGCTCCCCCAGGTCGCTGCACTTGCAGCGCGTGGCAACTTGTAGGGGAGACAGCGTTACTGCGGTGTTAACGCTGCAATCGTGGTCGAAAAAAGGGGCCGCGCTGGCGGCCCTTTGAAAAAACAGCGAGGATCTGAGTGCAACTCAGACGGGATCGTGTTCAGTGCCTGCCCATCGTCCTCTCAAGGCTTGGGCAAGCGCTTCGGAACAACCGGCGCCGGCCTCGGCACACCGGGCGCCAGGACAGGCGGACGGGGATGCGGCGCAACTCGCGCCGGGCGTGGCCGGACACGCGGCGCCCGCGGCGCGACTACGGGCGGCGCGACGTGTGGAACCGGCTGCGCAGTGGCCGGCGGAGCATCAACCAGCCAGAGCGGCAGGCCAACCAGCGCAACTCCAACAGCGTGCAATGCTTTCATGCTGCCTCCCATTTTTTCGAGTTGTGCGTCGGCGTGGCGCGAGCCGACGCGCCGTCACGTTCAGCGCGCGTAACCGGTTTCTTTTGGATCGACGATGATCTTCAGCAGATAACCCACCTGCCCATAACCGCTGCCGCCGGCGAAGACCAGCCGCCCTTCGCCCTTGTAGAACATTTCGTGGCGCCACCGATCACCGCCGAAATAAAATGGTATCCACGCCTTGCCGGTGACATAGGTCTTTTGATCGGTCGGTGGTCCGAGCGAATCCATCACCTCGCGCTGACCCATGCCGAACTGCAGCTTGGAAAACTTGTGCGCCGGGGTCAGGGTGCCGTAGAGCTCACCGTCGAACGAGCCATCGCGCGACTTGACCATCTTCGGCGGCGGCAATCCTTCCTCGGTGGACTTGGGTGCACCTGCCGGAGCGGGTGCGGGCGCCGGCGCCTTGGCTGCGGGCGCCGGAGCAGGTGCCGGTGTGGCTGCCGGCGCGGGGGCCGGCGAACTCGACGAACCGCCGCCGAACGTCGAACAACCGGTGGCGACTGCCGCCGCAGCGGCAACCGAAAACAGAATCCTGGTCTTCATACAACCCCTCTCCACGAAAAGCCCCTCGTACTCGGCACATTAGCCGATGGGGGCAAGGTAGCGGAAGGGGCGTTACCGCGGCGTTACTGGTGGCGGCGTTCAGCGCAGGCGCCGGCTGGCGGTGGTCAGGATCGTGCGATTGATCGGGTTGCGGTGGAGGAAACTGTCCTTGAACTCGCCCGGCACGTTGGGCAGCGCGGACATCTTGATCCAGGTGACGGCTCGCTGCAGGCACTCACCGGCCGACGTACGGTCGACGGCAGCCTCGAACGCCTGGAACAGGATCCACCACAGTTCAGGCGGATAGATCGAGACGGGCGCTCGCTGATCGAATGCGGTCAGGCTGCGGTGCGCCAACGCACTTGCAGCAGCCGCATCGCCGAGCGCGTGCAAAGCCTCGATCCGGTAAGCGGTCGCGTGACGCTCGAGGCCACCGTACTGGCGCGTCGTCGCCTCTTCGATGAGTATGGCGAGGCGGTCCACGCCTTCCTCTCGCGGTAGCTCACGCGCCACTTCGATATCCAGTTTCAGGCGCACATACGAACGTGTGTCCAGTTCCGCCACCAGCGCATGCGCCTGTTCGTACAGGGCACGCGACGGCTGCCCGCGCCACCGTTCCACCCTTGCTCGTGTGGCAAGCCGCCCGGCCCTGACCCAACTCGGCACGTCGTCGGGCAGCGCGGTCAAAGCATTGAGGGCACGCTGGGTCTGGCCAAGCGCCACATACGCGTTGGCAAGATCGTTTTCCGTGTTGTAGATCCACGCGTCGAAACCGCCGCGCCGCATCGCCGCCAACGTGTCGTGCGTCAGATGCAGCGCCTCGTCAAAACGGCCGAGCTCGCGATAGTGGCCGGCCATTGCCATGTCGTCGAGCAACGACCAGCCTTTGCCTTCGCCCAGGCGCGCGTGCAGGCTGCGCGCGCGCTCGTATAGCGCGAGCGAAGGCTCGATCTCGCCGAGGTAGTAGATGGACAGTCCCTGGTCCGTCAGCGCGAGGTGCATGGCGGACCAGTCGCTGGCGGCTGTCGCCTGTTCGATCACCTTGTCGCGCCATGCGATCGCCTCACGCCGGCGATCACCGTGCTCGAGCAGGAATGCAAAATCGGCGAGCACCTGGCGCGCGAGCAGCGGATCGACTCCTGTTTCGAGGCGCGCCAGCATCGGTTCCATCAGCGCGATCGCATCGCCAGCTCGTCCCTGCCGCGCCATCGCATTCGCCAACTGCTGTTTGGCGCTGATTTCGAGTTCGACCTCACCAGCACGGTTAGCTTCCTCCAGGGCGCGTGTCGCCGCGCGCACCGCCTCCGCCGTGCGATGCACGACGTTGTGCGCAAGCGCCTCCGCGACCCAGGCGCGCGCCCGCTGTGCGTCGGTCTGGGCGAGGCGCTGCAACAGGGCAACCCAGTCGGCAACCCGCTTCATGTCACCGGCATGCAGCGCGGCGTCGAATGCGCGATTGGCGCAGTCGAACTGGCGCGCCGGTTCGCCGCAACGTTCGAATGCCGCGACCGCCGCTTCGAGCAGGCGCAGTTCGTCGTCGCGGCGCGAGGTCTCCAAGGCGGCGTTCGCTGCTGCAACAAGGGCAACCGCGGCACGCGGCCATTCCTGCGCTTCGACCCAATGCTGGGCCACGCGCGTCGCCGGTCCGGCGTGGGCGTCGAGGTAATGCGCAATCTCCCGATGCAGCAGGCGTGCGATGGGAGCCGGGATCGAGCGCAGCGTCGCCTCGAAAATGAGGTCGTGCGCAAATGCGTCGTCGCGGATCACCTGCGCCGTCTCCAGCTCGCGCCAGGCCTCGGTCAGGTCGAGCGGATGGGTGCCCAGTACCTGGGCTGCGAGCTCGACCGAAAAATCCTGCCCGGCGAGAGCCGCAACGCGAGCCAGACGCAATGCCGGTGCCGACAGCTGGCCCAGGCGCCGCTCTATCAGTTGCCCGACGCTGCCGGGCGCCGGCAGGTTGGCCACCGTCCCGGTCAGGCGGGTCGCCTCCTGCGCAAGCAGTGCGTTAAGCG
>DASQAE010000193.1:0-6856 GCA_035635915.1 Burkholderiaceae bacterium
ACGCGCCAGATCGATCATCGTGCGATCGACCAGCTCGACCGCGGTGGAACTGGTCGACCGCACGATGATCGACCTCGCGCGCGCCAATCCGGCGTTTCGCGCGACCATCGAAGGTGCGCTGGTCGATGCCACTGCGAAAACACCCGAAGCGATCCTGTTGGTCGAATTCGCAGGCAGCGACAAGGCTGCATTGAGCGCGCAACTGAAGCAGCTGGTCGCGTTGATGGGTGACCTGGGTTTGCCGGGCAGCGTGGTCGAGATTGCGGCCGACAGGGCACAGAAAGACTTGTGGGAAGTGCGCAAGGCCGGGCTGAACATCATGATGTCGTTGCGCGGAGACGGTAAGCCGGTTTCGTTCATCGAGGACTGCGCCGTTCCACTGGAACACCTGGCCGACTACACCGCGCAACTGACCGAGGTGTTTCAGCGCCACGGCACGCGCGGCACGTGGTATGCGCACGCATCGGTCGGCACGCTGCACGTGCGGCCGATTCTCGACATGCGCCGTGACGGCGCGCGCAAGATGCGCGCGATTGCGGAAGAAGCTTCGGCGCTGGTGCGCAAGTTCAAAGGCGCCTATTCCGGCGAGCACGGCGACGGACTGGTGCGCAGCGAGTGGGTGGCGTGGCAGTTCGGGCCGAAGCTCACGCGCGCGTTCGAGGAGGTGAAGGACCTTTTCGATCCGGCCGGCTTGATGAACCCGGGCAAGATCGTGCGGCCTTCAAGGATGGACGACTCGAGCCTGTTTCGGTACAAGCCCGGCTACGCGCCGGCAGCGCTTACGCCCGCGCTCGACTGGTCGGCGTGGGACGTGCAGAACGACCCCACCACGGAAACGCTGTCCGCGCCGGGCACGGGCGCCGATCCAGCACACGGTTTCGGCAAGGCCGTCGAGATGTGCAACAACAACGGCCATTGCCGCAAGTTCGATGCCGGCACCATGTGCCCGAGTTTCCGCGTCACGCGCGACGAGCAGCACCTGACGCGCGGCCGTGCGAACACGCTGCGGCTCGCGTTGAGCGGCCAACTCGGGCCGGAGGCGCTGGCATCGGACGCCGTGGCGCAGGCGCTGGATCTGTGCGTGAGCTGCAAAGGCTGCAAACGCGATTGCCCGACCGGCGTCGACATGGCGCGCATGAAGATCGAGTTCCTGCATCACTATCAGCGCAAGCATGGCGTCACGCTCAAGGACCGTCTGATCGCGCACCTTCCTCGCTACGCCCCGTGGGCCGCACGCGTTGCATGGGTTGCGAACCTGCGCGACACGCTGCCGGGCGCGGCAAGACTCTCCGAGGGTTTGCTTGGACTGTCGGCAAAACGTTCACTACCTCGCTGGCGCCGCGACACGTTCCTGTCCACGCTCTCTCCCCCGCGAGCGGAGGAGGGCAGGGGTGAGGGCCGCGAGGTCGTGCTTTTCGCCGACACCTTCAACAATTACTTCGAGCCGGAAAACTGTCACGCCGCACTCAAGGTGCTCGCGGCCGCGGGGTATCGGGTCCACGTCGCTCGCGCCGAAAACCACGATACGGAACCCGAGCGCCCGCTTTGTTGCGGCCGAACCTACCTCGCGACCGGTCTGGTCGATGAAGCGCGGTACGAAGCGCGCCGTGTCCTCGCCGCGCTCGGCCCGTTCATTGAAAACAACATTCCCGTAGTCGGACTCGAACCTTCGTGCCTGCTTGGGTTGCGCGACGAATTTCTCGCACTCGGCCTGGGCGATGGCGCGCGCAAGCTCGCCGACAACGCGCTGACACTCGCCGAATTTCTCGCGCGTGAAAAAGAGGCCGGTCGACTACAACTGCCGCTGCAGCCGTTGCCGCACAAACGCGCGTTGTTGCACGGGCATTGCCACGAAAAGGCGTTTGCCGCGCTCGATCCGGTGAAGACCGTGCTCGGCCTCATTCCACAGCTCGAGGTCCAGGTCATCGAATCGAGCTGCTGCGGCATGGCGGGCAGTTTTGGCTACGACGCCAGACATCATGCCATCTCGATGCAGATGGCGGAGCTATCGCTCCTGCCAGCGGTGCGCGCAGCAGCGTCCGATGCGCTGGTGGTGGCCAACGGAACAAGCTGCCGCCACCAGATTCGCGACGGGATACGTGGCGCGGCCGCGCAATCGCCGGAGCACCTGGCGCGGATCCTCGAGCGCGCACTGCAAACGCCGTATTCTGAGTAGCCGGCCGCGCCGGCGTTATGCGCGGAAGCTGCGCCACGAATTGCGCCTTCCGTCATCAGCCCGCGGTACTTCATCGCAACGTCGTCACCCGCTGAGCTCCTTTCCGCGCTGGGAAAGGGTGGCCCGCGCAGAGCCGGGAGGCGTTTCGTGAATTTTCACCTTGACCCGCAAGGCGCAACGCCTAGGATTTTTCACGGATCGGGGGGCGCATTGAGCAGCTTGACGCGGAACAGGTTTGTTGATTGGTCTGGCGGCGTTGCAACCGCGACCGCCACATTCATCGGGCCCAAGCCGTATCAACCTGACGCCATGCGCGAACCCCCTTTCTGTCTCAACCGATCCCTGCTCGCCGCGCGCTACCTGAGGCACGAGTTTTTGCCGGAGGTCTTTACGGGCGAGTGGGCTTGCCGGAGAATCCACGCGCCTTCCAGCGACGGTTTCATGACCATGGCGCAGAGTGTCGACGATGGCGGCTTGCGCGAAGGAAACCTCGCATGGCGCGCCATTGTCGTCGTCGACATCGTCGAATCAGTGCGGCTCATGGAGTCGCACGAGGCCGACTTCATCTCCCGCTGGCGCTCGTTCATCGATGAAGTCCGCACCACCATCATGCCGGCGCGGCGCGGCCGCCTGGTCAAAAGCCTCGGCGACGGATTGCTGCTCGAGTTCGAAAGTCCTACCGAAGCGCTTGCCGTCGCAACGGAACTGCAGCAGCGTGTCGGGCGCCTGAGCCACGGCCGGGCAGCGGCCGATGCGATCCTGCTGCGTATCGGTTTGCACGTGTCCGAGGTGGTTATCGATGACCTCGATGTCTACGGCGTTGGCGTGAATCTGGCCGCGCGTCTGACGACGCTGGCCGATCCGGGCGGCATCGTCGTTTCGTCGCAGTTCGCCGATCGTCTGGTCTGGGGCATCGACGCCGACCTGGAGGATCTCGGTTATTGCTATCTGAAGCACGTGAGCGAGCCTGTGCACGCGTTCAAGGTGCGCGGCCCGGGGTCGCTGGCGTCGACCGTGCCCGCGCAGGCAACGACGCTGCCTCCGGTCCCGACCATCGCAATACTGCCGCCCACCTGCACTACGCCTTCTGCACACGCGGCGGTGATTGGCGAGGCGGTCGCCGACAGCGTCACCGCGCAGTTGTCGGCCAGCCACTACCTGCGCGTGATCTCACGTCTTTCGACTTCCGCGCTGCGGGCGCGCGCATTGCGCGCGGTCGAAATCGGCAATCTGCTCGGCTGCACGTTCATCCTGAGCGGTACGTTGCGCGAGGACGGCGACCGGATCGTCCTGTCCGCCGAGCTGACAGAGGCCAGGTCCGAAGAGGTCATTTGGGCGGGTCGTATCGCGGGCCAGGTGCACGATGTGCTGGCGGTGGAGAGCGAGTTCACGCAGACGCTGTGCGTGCATGTCATCGATGCCATTTCCAGTCACGAGATCAGGCGCGTACGCACGCAGGCGCTGCCGACCCTGGAGGCATTCTCGCTGCAACTGACCGGTGCGATGTTGATGCACCGGGCCTCGCGCAATGATTTCGAGCGCGGGCGCGAAGTGCTCGAGCATCTGCTCGAACGCCATCCGCGCGCGCCCGAGCCGCGGGCGTGGCTCGCCAAGTGGTACGTGCTGCGCGTCTCGCGCGGTTTCGTGCAGGATCTGCGGCGCGAGAGCGCGCGTGCGCTCGATCACACTCATCGTGCGCTCGACAATGCGCCCGAGTGTTCGCTCGCGCTGGCGGTAGAGGGATTCGTCCATTGCCACATGCTGCGCGACCTCGATGGCGCCGACGAACGGCTCGATCGCGCGTTGCAGGTCAATCCGAACGACTCGCTGGCGTGGATCTTCAAGTGCGCCGTGCTGACGTTTCGGGGTCGCGGCGAAGAGGCGTTGCACGCCGGAAGGCGCGCGCTCGCCTTATCGCCTATCGACCCGATGCGCCATTACTACGACGGCTTGATGTCGAGCGCCGCAGTCGCGGCAAACGAATTGGACCTGGCGATCAGGCTCGCCACACGATCGTTGCGCATGAACGCCGGCCAATTGCCGACGCTGAGGGCGCTCGCGATCGCGCAGGCCGAGTCAGGCGCCGTTGACGAGGCACGCAAGACCGGACAACGGATCCTCGAGCTCGAGCCCGGCTTTACGGCACGGCTCTACCTCGAGCGCGGGCCCAAGGGTGGGGAAGTGCCGCGCCGGCGGTTCGCAGCGGCACTGGTCGAAGCGGGCATACCGGCGGGTTAAGGCGAAGCGGGGGGACTCGTATGGCGCTCGAGGGCGGATTGCTGGGCGGTGGGACTGGCGGCGGCACCGGTGGCGGTACCGGAGGCGGCACCGGTGGCGGTACCGGAGGCGGAACGGGAGGTGGTACGGGCGGCGGGGTGGGCATGCCCAACGTCGTCGCCGACGGCTACGCGTCGCCGTTGTACGTCGAAGCCTTGATGCGCAACCGTGGCGCAATCATCGACTTCGCCGATCAGAAAGCGCGTTTCAAGGCACAGTCCAAACCCGGGGACGACTCGCCACTCATGCGCTGGGACCCGTGGGTGCGCGCCTACGTGGTCGCGCAGGAACTGGTGAGCTGCATGCGCTTCGATTTGCGGCGCGCGCCGCAGGCGATTGCGATCGAGTTTGCAATGCCGCGCTCCGCCGACCGAAAGTACTACGGCCGCTTGAACATCGTGCGACCTTTGCGCGAGGTGTTCGAAGCGCAGCTCAAGAAAGTGCTGGACTGGGCCGAACTGCGCGAAGAGCGCATGGCCGAAATCATCGCCCAGATCGAGGACCAGGCTCCCTTCTGGGGTTCGCTCCTGCCGATCCAGACCGACCGGCTGCGGCATACGCGCGAGCTCATCGACGCGGTGGTGCAGTTCACGATCTTTGCGGAGATGCGCTTCAAGCACGAGTTTGCGTGCTGGCGGCCGTGCGAACTTTCGGTTCAGGTGCAACCCGTCCTCACGACACCTGGGCACGGCACGTTTCCGTCGGGCCATTGCACGCAGTCCTATGCGATCCTGGAGACGCTGCGCGCGTTGCTCAATGCGAGCAAGCCCAGCAACACGAACAAGGCGAGCGCACGCTACTTCAATGTGCAAGGCCGCCGCCTGGCCGCACGCATCGCGACCAACCGCGTCATTGCCGGCGTTCACTTTCCGGTCGACAACCTCGTAGGCCGTTTTCTCGGCACCGCTCTCGGCCAGTACTTCGCTTACGTCGCCGGCGGCAGCGACACGGGCTGGATCCACGGCACGTTCGATGGCGGCAAGCTCGATGGCAGCGAGGAGTTTTTGCCCAACGATTTCAACACCGAGCCGGGTGATTACGGTTACTACACCGTCGCGCCGTTCGATGATCCGCCGGAGCGTGCGAAAAAAACTGCGGCGCAGATGCTGTGGGACGAGGCGGCAAAAGAGTGCGAGCGCATCACCGCGTTCTACTGAACATTGGTTGAGGCACAAGAGCCGGATGCCCTGGCAAACCGTTCGCGACGAAGACCTCGACCTTGGCGCATCGGCGTCGCTCGAAGGCATCGACGCCAATCTGGTCTGGGCCGACGCGACGCGTTTTGTCGACCTGATGCGCGGCGGAGAAGCGCCACGCCGCCCGGATCTAGTGCCCGCGATCATCGAACTGCATGACGGTCCCGACGCTGCGCACCGCCTGAACGAAGAACTGGGGCCGCGAGGTTTCGTGCCGTCGATCCATCTGGATCGCGCCCGGGATAGCGTGTTGCGATATTGCACGGCAGTAGTGCCATGGGCGTACCTGAAGCGCTGGCTCGCGGACTTGCGCCGTCCAAAGCGCACGGTGGGAGCGATGATTCGGCGCCTTGAACTCCAAATGCCGATCATCCCGCAACGCGCGCGCGTCGAGCCGACCAATCCTGAACCGCAACCGGCCGGCCGACGGCCGCGTTCAGACACGTCCGTTCTGATCGGCGTCATCGATAGCGGTTGCCCGTTTGCACATCGCCATTTGCGTGATGCAACCGGCCGCGGCACGCGGGTCCTCGGGCTCTGGGATCAGAACGATTCTTCCGGTTTCGCAACCATCGGCGGGCGGCCACGTGACCTCCGTTATGGCTGCGAAGTCACGCGGACGCACCTCAACGAGCTGATGCGCAAGGCGACGAGCGATGGGGCCGTCTGCGAGGAGTCCTGCTATCAAGGCGCACGATATCTGGAAGTGCTCGAACGCATGACGCACGGCGCCGCAGTACTCGGCCTGGCGGCGGGCGGCGTTCCCTTCGTGTTGCGCAGTCCGACCGATCCGGATGTTTATCCGGACTGGGCACAGATCGCACAGGAAGGCGCCTGCGACGCCGACATCGCGTTCGTTCAACTTCCGCGCGACGCGGTGCAGGATTCGTCGAGTGCCGGGTTGCCGCGACTGCTGCTCGACGGAGTGGGCTACATCATCAGCCTGGCGGGCGCGGAGACGCGCAGCATCGTCATCAACATCAGCAACGGATCGAGCCGTGGCACGCACGATGGCACTTCGCTGTTCGAGCAGGCGCTCGCGGACGTCCTCAAAGGCGACCAACGGGTGCAGTTGGTGCTGGCCGCGGGCAACTCGTACAACGAACAGCGTCACGCCCAGTTGGGTCCGAAGCGAACACCAGCAGGGCCGCTGCGCTTCAAGGTGTTGCCGGGTAACGAGAGCCCGGCTTTTGTGGTGGTCCGTATT
>DASQAE010000194.1:0-9253 GCA_035635915.1 Burkholderiaceae bacterium
CGCAGCCGCACCCGGTATTCGCCGTCGCGCATGTCGGCGTCGCCCTCCAGGCAGCGCCGCAGGTCATCGCGCACGCGCTGCGTGTCGTCGGGGTGATAAGCGATCAACGCGCGCCATTCGGCGCGCGAGCGCACCGTGACCGTCGTGCCGAGGTCGAGGATCTGCATTGCGCGCTCGGACGCGTACATGCGGTCGTTGAGGATGTCCCAGTCGACGATGCCGTCGTTGGAGCCCGCCACCGACACTGCGAACCGCTCCTCGCTCGTGCGCAGCGCCTCTTCGGTTCGTTTGCGGTCGGTGATGTCGGTCAGGGCGCCGGCCATCCGCACCGGTTTGCCGTCGGCGTCGCGAAAACACTGCGCGCGCGTATGGATCCAGCGCACTTCGCCGGTTGCGGGAAGCACGATCCGGTACTCGAGGTCGAAGCGTGGGATCAATCCGGCCAGGTGATCGTTGCGTGCCTTGATCACCCGCGGCGCGTCGTCCGGGTGGCGCGGCAGGATCCGTTCGTGCTCGGTGTGCGTCGTGATCACCGGCCTGGCGGGAAGGCCGAGCATTTCGTTCAAGCGCGCCGACGCGAACAACTCGTCGGTGGTGATGTTCCAGTCCCAGTGGCCCTCGTTGGAGCCGGTCATCGCCAGCGCGTAGCGCTCCTCCGATTTGCGCAGCGCCTCCTCGGCGTGCTTGCGATCGGAGATATCGATCGTTGCGCCCGCCATCCGCACGGCCTTGCCCTCTGCGTCGCGGAAACACTGGCCACGCGAATGCACCCAGCGCACGGAACCGTCCTGCATGATGATGCGGTGATCGATGTCGAGCCGCTCCGAGGTCCCGCCAAACTGGGCGCGGAACGCGGCCTGCACCTCGACAAAGTCCTCCGGCGGGATCGGGACCCGGTCGAAATAGTCCGACCAGCGCGTGATCTTCTCGTCGGCGGGCAGGCCGAAGATTTCGTTCATCGTGGGCGAGACGAACAACTCGTCCTTTTGCAGCTCCCACACCCAGTGGCCCTCGTTGGATCCGGTCATGGCGAGCGCATAACGCTCTTCGGACAGGCGCAACGCCTCTTCGGTGCACTTGCGTTCGGAGATGTCCACGCTCACGCCGGCCACCTGCACCGCATTGCCGGCGGCGTCGCGGAAACACTGTGCGCGCATGAGGATCCAGCGCACATCGCGTGCCGCCCCCAGAAGGATGCGGTATTCGAAATCGGCGCGCGATGACTTGCCGGACAGCAAGTCGGCCTCGACCTGCTGCAAACGCAGCCGGTCGTCCGGGTGCGGCGCGATCTGCGCGAAATAGGCAGTGCGCGTGGTCGCTTGCGTGTTCTCGGGCAGTCCGAACAGCTGGTTCACGGTTCCGGAGACGAACAGTGCATCGCTGGCGACGTCCCATACCCAGTGGCCGCCGCGCGAGCCGGTCATCGCGAGGGCATAACGCTCCTCCGACAGGCGCAGACATTCTTCGGCGCACTTGCGTGCATCGATGTCGCTCACCGAGCCGGCCATGCGATGCGGTCGTTCCGTTCCGCGGCGCACGCTCAAGCCGCGGATGCGCACCCAGCGATACCCGCCATCCGGCTTGCGCACCCGGTACTCGCCCTCGTAGGTGGGCCGCTTGCCGGTCAGGTGCGCTTCGATGGCGGCGATGCGCAGCGGCCGGTCATCGGGATGAAATTGCTGCTCGAGCGCGGCGAACCAGTCATCGATCGGCTGCGATTCGGGGCCAGGCGGCAGCCCGAGGATCTCGCGCGCACGCCTGGAGCCGAACGCCACGCCGGCCTGGTAGTCCCAGTCCCAGATTCCGTCGTCGGAGCCGGCGACGGCCAACGCAAACCGCTCCTGCGACCTCTCGAGCGACTGACGCGCACCGTCCAGGTTGGAAAGCTGCCGCTTCAGGATTGCCAGCAGGGCGACAGCGAGTCCCGCCAGGGCCAGCGTTCGTAGCGCCGTGCCGATGGCCTGCGCGCGCCATGGCGCAAGCGCAGCCGCAACGTCGCGCGTCAGAACAACCACGAGCGGGTAGTTCGGCACCGCGCGCACGGCGCCAAAACGATCGACGCCGTCGACCGGACTTATCTGGCGCAGCGGCGGCGGTTGCCCGGCGTCGCGCGCCGCCAGCATCTCGTCGAGCAACGGATAACGCTTGCCATAAGCGGCTTCGACCGGCGGAAACCGCGCCAGCAGGGTCCCGTCACGATGCATCAGCGTGACCTTGGTCGAGGGTTCCGGCTGGATGTCGTGATAGAACTGCTGGTAGTACTCGATCGAGCCGCGTGCGCTGAGCATGCCGGCAAACTCGCCGCTTGGCGTCTGCAGGCGCCGCGAGATCGGGAAGAACCACTGCCGGTCGGCATAACTTTGCAGTGCGTCGCCGACCACGAGATCGGAAGTGACATGGTCGCGCACCGACCGGAACTGCGCCTGGTTGGAGACGTTGGCGCTTCCCTGGCTGATGGGAAACATCCACGACAACCCCAGCGCATTGCCATTCGCGTCGTGCAACGCGATTCCGTCCGTCTGCACGAGGTCGGCTGCTTTGTCGCGCAACAGTATGTTGAGCTCGCGTGGGCCCAGGTTCTTCAGGTCGCCGCGTTCGTATTGTTCGGCCAGGTTGCGCAGCGCGACGTCGACCGCCTGCATGCTGCGCGCGGTTTGTTCGGCGATGATCTGGACCCCGGTCTGGAGCAGGCGGCCGTTTTCCGCGACCGTGAAGGAATAACTGCGGACGATGTCGTAGGCCGCCAGGGCCACGATCGCGCCGATGAGCAGCGCGCCGAGCCAGGTCACGTTGCGACCTGACCACCGGCGCAGTCCGAGCGACCCGAGCGTGCCGGCGAAGTTCATCTCATCGGCGCAGGAGGCTGCGAACGGCCGTGAGCAGGGATTCGCAGCCAACCGGTTTTGGCAGCACGCACGCTACACCCAGCGTGCGCGCTACGCCTCCGGTGCTTTCGATGCCGGGGAAGAAGGTCGATGAGAGGGCGATGATCGGAGTGCCGGGATGTTCGGCTGCCAGTCGCTGCAACAGTTCCATGCCGCCGCGCCGCGGCTGCGGCACATCAACGATCAGCAGGGCAAAACGCTCGCTGTTGGGCGCCCGGTCCTCGTTGCGGTCCGGGTCGGATTCGACCACGCAGCCGCAGACGCCTAACCACTCCTCGAGCAGGCCAAGCAGTGCGCGGTCGGTATCGACGACCAGGATGCGCGGTTCGATCGGGCCATAGTGCGACGATCCGTTCGGACCGTCAGAAATTTGTCTCATCAGCGCTGGTCCAGGCCGAACGGAGCGAACCAAGATCAGCGGAATGATCGAGCTCATCGAGCGTCCAGGCGGCTGCTTCTTCTGCCGTCAGTATCGCATCGGCCAAATCGGACTGTTCGAACTGCTGCTTCATGGTCGGTCTCCGTTGTGGGGTTACATCGGATGACCGCATTCCGCGCCGCGGCGGTTGCCGGTCTGTTTCCTGCGCCGGGGCGCCGGTTACAACTGCAATCCTCCTGCTTGAACCGCCGCCGCCTTCGCTAGCAGGGGAACCGCACCAGCGGCGGCCCCGTGGGTGCCTCCGGTGGTGTATGCGCGACGTTCAGCACCATCGAAATCGCCGTGAAGTATCCGATCAGACCGACGAGATCCATCAAGCCCTGTTCGCCAAACATCGCCAATGTGCGCGCATAGGTGGCATCGCAGACGCCGTGATGCACCATCAGCTCGGTGGTGAAGTCGTACGCGACCGCCTCGTCTTCGGCCATCGCCGGCGGTCGCCGGCCATTGGCCAGTGCTTCGAGCGCTTCGGCGGACGTGCCAGCCTTCGCCGCCAGCGGCAGATGGATGAACCACTCGAACTCCTGGGTCCACGCGCGCGCGACGATCAGGGTGACGAACTCGTTGATGCGGGTGCCAAGGGCGCCTTGAAAGCGCAGATACTCGCCGACCTTCTGCATCCGCGCGAGCAATTCGGGGCTGCGCAGCAACGGTATGAATGGCCCTTTCACGCCCTTGCGCGGACCTGCAATCAGCTCCTCCGCAGCCTTGCGCTGCGCGTCGCTCATCTGCTCCAGGCGCAGCGGCGGCAAACGATCAGTCGTCATTGGTCTCTCCTTCGCCTGGCGTGAGGGCCGCAGGCTAGATCACTCGTTGCGGCACCCGTTTGACCAGAAGCCCTGCGGCGCTGAGCAACAGGATCAACGTCGCCAGCAACAGCGGCAGCGCGAACTGGGTTCCTTCGCTCGCCGACCCGCGCACGAGCAGCGGGCCGATGATCTGGCCGAGGGCGAAAGCCGCCGTCATCACGCCGATCAATGGGCGCGCGTGGACGCCGGCAACGTTCTGCGCTTCCTGCACCGCGTACATCGTGATCACCATGAACGTTCCGCCGACCGCAAGGGCCGCGATCAGCACGGCATCGAAGCTGGAGACAAGAGCGGCGACAGCGCATCCCACTGCCATCACGACATGCGAGAGCGCCCAGAACAGGCGCGCCTGTTCAGGCTTGCTTGCGCGCGCGGCGACCAGCGTCGCGATCGTTCCCGCAGTGCCAAAAAGCGGCCACGCCCAGCCGAACAGCGCCGGGTCGGGGATGACCTGGCGCGCCATCACCGGCAGAAACGTCGCGGGAATGATGTATCCGAAGCCGAAAGCGCCGTAGCAGAGGATGAGACGCCACTCGTCGCGCGAGAAGGAAAAACGCACACCGGATGCAGCGCCGGCTTCCTGCGCGGTTGTTGCGCCACCGGTTGACCGGAGCAGCGCAACGAAACCGAGAACGGCCAGCGCCGAGACCGAGCCGAGGATCAGCCAGAGCTGCGCCGAGCTCGCTCCCATCGCGACGAACGCGAGGCAGATCAGGCCTGCGCCCGCGACGCCGATGCCGACGCCGGCGAACACCACACCGCCCAGCGATGGACGCTGCAACGCTGCCAGGCGTTGCACCGACCACGCGGAGATGTGTACCAGCACGAAGGCACTGGCGATTCCAGCCGCGGTGCGCCAGATGATCCACTCGGCGAAGACATGCGTGAAGCCCATTGCGAGCGTCGTGATTGCGATCGCGAGCAACCCGCCCAGGATCGCGCGCATCGGCGGCACCGGCAGCCGCGTTGCGGCCAGTGCGCCGATCAGGTAGCCGGCGTAGTTCGCCGAAGCGAGCCAACCGCCGGCTTCGACCGTAAGGCCGACGTCGGCCTGCATGATCGGCAGCATCGGCGTGAAAGCGAAGCGACCGATGCCCATCGCGACCGCGAGTGCCAATAATCCGCCGAGTGCGATCCTGGCGGCGCTAGCCTTGCGCATGACCGCGCGGCAAATGTGCGTTGATGAGTTCGCTCGCGATCGAAATGCCTGCCGGTATCTCCGGCAATTCATCACTCGGGCCGAACCAGCGTGCCTCCGCGATCTCGTTCGGGTCGAGCGCGAGGTCGCCGCCCGCGTATTCGGCCGTGAACGCGATCATCAGCGAATGCGGAAACGGCCACGACTGGCTGGCGAAGTAGCGCAAATCCTTCACCGCAAGCCCGACTTCCTCGTACACCTCGCGGTGGATCGCGTCTTCGATCGACTCGCCCGTCTCCAGGAACCCGGCCAGTGCGGTGAAGCGGTTGGTGCGTGTGGCCGCGTGTTTGGCGAGCAGGATTTCTTCACCGCGCCGGATCAGCACCATCATCGCCGGCGAGATGCGCGGGTAAGCCAGATGGCCGCACGCCGGGCAGCGCAAACAGCGCTCGCCGGCAACAGCCTGCATCGGTGTCGCGCAGACGCCGCAGTATCGATGCGTGCGCCTCCATTCGGTGATCTGGAACGCGCGCCCGGCAACGGAGAGCAGTTGTTCATCCAGCGCGCCAAACAACGGACGCAGTCCCGAGAACAGATAACCTTCGACCGCGTTGATCTGCGCGTCGACAGCCGCGGCGCAGCAGTAGTACTCGCCAAGCAGTCCAACTGGATAAACCTCGCGCGGGCGCGCGCCAAGCGCTTCGAGCAGGTCAACCTCGTCTTCCGGCAGCGACAGGTCGGACGCACGCAGCAGGAGCTGGTCGCCGCGAAACACGAAAAAACGCGTGCGCGCGGCAGGCTGCGGCGCCTGCAATGGAACGAATCCAGCGGGAGTGGCAAGCATGAAGCTCGCATCATAGTTTCTGCGACGAACGCCGCACCGGCGCACACGGTTACCATGCAGCGCACATTTCCCAATGAACGCGATGCACATCGTGCTGGTCCACGGCCTCGGACGCACGCCATTGTCGATGGCACGCCTGGCGCGTTGCCTGAAAAAGGCCGGGCACGCGACAGAGAGCCTCGGGTACATCGCGGCGCTGGAGCCGTTCGAGCACATCCGAACCCGCGTGCGCGCGCGCCTGTTCGCCAGCGCCGCGGCCGGGCCCTACGCTGCGATCGGGCACTCGCTGGGAGGATTGTTGCTGCGCGCGGCGCTTGCCGACTTCCCCGAATCCGCACCGCGGCCACGGCTGCTGGTGACGCTTGGCAGTCCAACGCGGCCGCCGCGGCTTGCCAGTCGCCTGCGCGACGTGTGGCTGTATCGCCGCCTTGCCGGCGAGTGTGGCCAGCTGCTGGCCGATGCCGATTTCCTGCGGTCGTTGCACGTGCCGTCGGTACCGTACACGGCGATAGCGGGGACACGCGGATGGCCGCGTCACGTTGGGCCGTTCCGCGGCGCTCTGAATGACGGCGTGGTCGCACTCGACGAAACCAGGGCGGCGGATTCGGTCGAACACGTGCACGTGCCGGCCTTCCACACCTTTCTGATGAACAGCCGCGTCGTGCAGCAGCACATCTGTGTCCGCCTCGATGCGCTGGTCAAGCAACCGCTTCTCGACTAGTGTGGCTTGCCGATGCTCGGCGATGCGCACCTTGTTGTGGATTCAGTGACGCAGCACCTGAGGGAATAGACGCGATGGACACCACAGAACTGATCGATCGTTATTGTTTGGCGTGGTCGGATCCGCAACCTGCGCAACGAGCCGTACTGCTCGAGCAGGTTTGGGCGGCCGGGGCTACCTACACCGATCCGCTGGCGCACGCGATCGGCATCGCCGAATTGCTGGCGCACATCGCGCGCGTACAAGCACGGCGTCCTGGCGGCAAAGTGGTGCGCACCAGCGCGCTCGATATTCACCACGGCATTGCGCGTTTTGCGTGGAAGGCAGTCGATGCGGCCGGCGCGACATTGATCCACGGCATCGATCTCGCGTTTCTATCGGCTGACGGCGCGAAGATCGAGCGCATCCTTGGTTTTTTTGGCGCACTCGAACCGCTGCCGCAGCGCTGAGCGCAGCCAAAGATCAGCAAAGATCAGCGGCGCGCCAGCACGACCAGGGTCGCGCCTGCAGCGACGAGCACCGCGCCGATCACGCTCGCTGCCGACAACGGCCGGCTGCCCGGGCCGATCTGCATCGCGTCGAGGGCGATGGAGGCGAGCACCTGACCGGCAATCAGTCCGACCGTGGGCGCTGCCGCACCGGCGCGGCTGTAGCCAAAGACCATGCAGAACACAACGAACGTGCCGAGCAACCCGGGCACGAGGAACCACGGTTTCCACGCCGTCGCCACCGCGCCGATGAACGAAATGCCGGTCGTCGCCAGGTTGATCGTGAGCAACAGCGCGAGTCCGACCAGCGTGTTGAGCAGCAGCACCAGCGGGAATGGCAGGCCGCGCGCGGCGATGCCGGACAGAACCAGGTTTTGCACCGCGAGCGCAAAACCCGCTGCCAGAGCAAGTGCGACCGCACTCACGCGACACTCTCCGCGGCACGCGGCGCGCCGGGCGCATCGAGAAATCGCTGCATGAAAACGAGATCGAGCCAGCGCCCGAACTTGTGCCCGACTTCGCGAAAATGCGCCACCTCTTGGAAGCCGAGGCGCGCATGCATGCGCAACGAGGCGGCGTTGGCGGCGTCGATGCCACCGATCATTACGTGCTTGCCCAGCGCTGTGGCGAATGGAAACAACGCCGCCACCAGGCGCGGTCCGACGCCTTGCCCCCTGCAGTCGGCATGCACGTGCACCGTGTGCTCGACCGAATAACGATAACCGGAGGGCCCGCGGAACTCGCCGAAGGAAGCAAAACCAAGCACCGCATCCTCACGCTCGGCGACCAGCACCGGAAAACCGGCCGCAACCCGCGCGTCGACCCAGGCCGTGCGTTCCTGCAACGAAGCGGGCGCCGACCAGTAGATGGCGGTCGAGGTTGCGATCACCTGGTTGTAGATCGCGTGGATGGCACCAACGTCGGCTGCGCCGGCGGCGCGGATGACGCACTCGATGGGCATGGCGCCGATTGTCCACTATAGTGTACGCATGTCAAGGAAAGTAAACACGGACCCGACGCCGCGCATCGCCGCCCGGCTGCGCGAGGAGCGGCGCCGGCGCGGGTGGTCGCTGGACCAGCTCGCCGGCCACGCCGGCGTCTCCAAGGCGATGTTGAGCAAACTGGAGCGGGGCGAATCGAGCCCGACTGCGACGCTGCTGGGACGCATCTGCGGCGCGTACGGGCTCACGATGAGCGCGCTGGTGGCGATACCCGGCGATCATGGCGGGCGGCTGGTAAGACGTGCCGAGCAACCGGTGTGGCGCGACCCGCAGTCGCACTATCTGCGGCGCCAGGTTTCGCCGCTTTCGGATCTGCCGTTGCAACTGGTCGAAGTGGAACTTCCTGCAGGGGCAGAAGTAACGTTTCCGGCTTCCGCATACACGTTCATTCGCCAGCTCGTCTGGGTGCTGGTGGGGCGACTGGATTTTGTCGAAGGCGAAACCGTGCACCGCCTGCGTGCCGGCGATTGTCTCGAGCTTGGCGCCCCGGCTGACTGCGTGTTTCGCAATCGCGGCCGTTCCGCGTGCCGCTACCTGGTGGCGCTGACGCGGCGGCCCTAAGCCGGCGCGGATCGCCTGCTACCAACCGAACTACGACAACCCGATGATTCGCCCCTGCGCGTCGATGTCGATCGCGAACGCGGCGGGTTCCTTCGGCAGGCCGGGCATCGTGCGGATCTCGCCGCACACCAGCACCACAAACCCGGCGCCCGCCGACAGACGCACTTCACGGATATTGACCACGTGCCCGCTTGGAGCGCCGAGTCGGGCTGGATCAGTGGAGAACGAGTACTGCGTCTTGGCGATACAAATCGGCAGGTCGCCGTAGCCGCTTTGTTCGATCCGGCGCAGCTGCGCCATCGCGCTCGAATCTGCCGTGATCTCAGCGGCGCCGTAGATGCGGGTCGCTACTGCTCGCGCCTTGTCC
>DASQAE010000195.1:0-3009 GCA_035635915.1 Burkholderiaceae bacterium
ACCAGATCGAAACCCCCGCACATGCAAGCGACCCGGCTGTTTTTCGTCGCCGGCCGGCACGTGTCGCCGCGACCGCGCGCGCGGAAGCGCCCGCAGTAACAGCGCCACCGGCACCGCGCAACGCGCCCGCTGCGCCACCGGTCGACATCCTGCTCGAGCCGCAGCCCGCGCCACAAGCCGCGCCGCAGATCGTGGTTGCCGCCATCCAACCGGAACCGCGTTTCGAACGCGAAGTGGCTGCGCCGGTAGCGCCACCGGTCGCAGCCGGACATGCCGCCGTGCCGACCTTACCCATTCGCTCGCAAGCTGCGCCCATTGCCACTGCCGCTCGCTTGCGCGAAGCCTCGATCAATGCCGCGGCCGAGATGGCCGCAGTGATGCAGCCGGTACGCGATGCCGCACCGGTCGAGGCTGGCCCACCGGCGCCGCAACCGGTCGTGATCGCCGCGACCCCGGTCGCGCCGCCGCCATCGCAACCCTTCGCAACGTGGTCATGGCAAGCGCAGTTCGTGGCGCCACCCGCCGCCCCGAACGAGCCGCAAGTGGCGGCTGTGCAAGCGCCCGTCGTGCAAGCGCCCGCGCAGCAGCCCGCAGCGCCCATGCAGGTCGCGCAGTCGATTCAAGCGGCCGAACCCGTACAGTCGGCGGTAGAAAATCAGCTGCTGGCTGAATTGCATTCGATGCACGACATGCTGCGCCAGCAGATCGCCACGCTCGCGAGCAAACCCGCGCCCGAAGCGATCGCGCCCAGCGCGCCCGCCACCCGCGTGATCACGCGGCTTCTTACCTCGGGGTTTTCAGCCGAAGTTGCACGCCGTATCGCCAGCCATGTGCCGCAGAACGCGGAGATGGCTCAGGCTGAAGGTTGGCTGCACGAGGTACTCGCACACAACATTCGCTGCGCCGAGCCGGTCGACGGCATCGTCGAACGCGCCGGCCGCCCGGCCACTCCCGGCCAGATCTACGCGCTCGTTGGACCGACCGGAGTCGGCAAGACAACCACGGTCGCCAAACTTGCCGCGCGTTTTGCCGTCCGCCACGGTACGTCCGCGCTCGGCCTGATTACGCTCGATGCGTATCGCGTCGCGGCGCCGGAACAGCTGCGCACGTACGGCCGCATTCTCGGCACGCCGGTGCACCTGGCACAGGACGCGGCAGCTCTGCGCGAATTGCTCGCGACCATGGTGCACAAGCGCCTGGTGCTGATCGATACCTGCGGCGTCTCGCAGCGCGACGAGCGTCTGAGCGAAATGCTCGATCTGCTCGCCGGCGCGGGCACGGGCAACCGGCCGGTCCAGCGCGTGCTGCTGATGAATAGCGCCTCGCACGCGGAAACACTCGAAGAGGCAGCACGCGCGTGGCGCGCGGACGAATGCGCCGGTGCAATCCTCACCAAACTCGACGAAGCCACCCGTATCGGCGGCGCGCTCGACGTGTCGTTGCGCCATCGTTTGACGCTGCTCGGGCTGACCAACGGCCAACGGGTGCCGGAAGACTGGCACGGCGCCAACAGCAAGCTGCTGGCGCATCTGGCGCTCAAACCCGCGGCGCAACTGTTCGACCTTGCCGACGAAGAGGGCGCAGCGCTGATCCAGGTGCAGGCCGGCAACGCCGCGCTCGGCACTGCGCATGCATGAACCCAAGTCGCGCGCCGCGGACCAGGCCGCAGGGCTGAGACGCATCTTCGGCGTCGCGCCGGCGCGACTCGCTCCAATCCTGATCGATCCGGGCTGCGCCGCAGCTCAAGTTGCGTCGATCGTTCGCCTGGCGCAAGCCTGCGCCAACGCGGGCGAACGCACTCTGGTCGTGGATTGCGCGCGGGCGCAGATCGCCGCAAGCCTCGGGCTGCGTGCCCGCTTCGACCTGGTCCATGCAATGCGGGGTGAATGCCTGCTGCAACAAACGCGCCTCGATGCGGGTCCGAATCTCGGCGTTTTACCTGCCGCACGTGCGGCAGCGCAGGCCTGCGAAACAAAAACCGAGTTCCTGCCTTTGCTGACACGGCTGACACAAGGCGAATGTGCAGCCGACCTGGTGCTGATGATCATGGAACCGGGGCAGACCGCGCTTTTGCGCGGCGCCAGTGAGCGCGGCGAGGTAGTCGTGCCCATGCCGCGTGAGCGCGCGGGCTGGAGCAGTTTGTTGCGAGCGCTTGCGGCGGTGAGCGACGGGACGGACATTGCGGGATTTCGACTGCTTTTCCCGGCTTGGGATGCGGGCACGGCGGCTAGGCTCTACGCAGAGTTGGTACAGGCGGGCAGGGATCGTCTCGGCACCGAACTGCGTTTTGGCGGTGCGGTACGGGTGGCGCGCGACTGGCTGCGCGTGACGCGCGCCATGAGCGACTGGGATCTGCTGTCTCTGCCACGGCGCCAAACTGTGAGGACGTTTTGAAGAACGAGGCCTTCGTCTACAACGCGCGCGGGACAGTGCATGGCCAGGACGCGATCAGGCAGTACCAGCCCCTGGTACGGCGGCTGGCGCACCAGATGATCGCCCGTCTGCCCGCGAACGTGGAACTCGACGACATGATCCAGGCCGGCATGATGGGCCTGATGGATGCGCTCGGCCGCTTCGAGGAATCACAAGGCACGCAGTTCGAGGTTTATGCCGCGAGCCGCATCCGCGGCGCGATGCTGGACGAACTGCGCGCCAATGACTGGTTGCCGCGTTCTGCCCGCAAAAGCCAGCGCGATATCGAGAACGCGATCCACCGCCTGGAAGGCAAGCTCAAGCGCGCCCCGAGCGAGGCCGAGATCGCGAAAGAGATCGGCCTCCCGGTCTCCGAATATCAGGAAATGCTGAACGACGCGCGCGGCGCGTCGCTGGTCTATTTCGAGGACATCGGTTTCTCCGACGACGACGAGGACTACCTCGAGCGTCACGTCGCCGACGACGGCGCCGACCCCGGCGACATCCTGCGCGACAAGCGCTTTCGCACCGCACTCGTGGCATCGATCGAGGAATTGCCGGAGCGCGAGAAGCTGCTGATGGCGATGTACTACGAAC
>DASQAE010000196.1:0-3037 GCA_035635915.1 Burkholderiaceae bacterium
CTTGCTGCCGTTGATCGGGCGGATGCTGCTCGAACAGGATCCTGCGTACTACACGGCGGCGATTGTCGTGCTCGCAGTGTTCGGTTTCACCACGTTCTTCGGCCGCAACTTCGGTGAGGCGATGTTCGAGTCGGTCAAGAACAACTACGAGAACGAAGTGCTGGTGGCACAGCTCGTCAACGAAAAACGCGTGGCCGAGGACGCGCGGCGCGACGCAGAGAATGCAACCCGGTCCAAGACCCAGTTTTTCGCCGCTGCCAGCCACGATCTGCGCCAACCGTTGCAGGCAATCGGCATCTATGTGTCGCTGCTGCGCAAGCGCGCGCAGGGCCCGATCGAGCCGCTGGTTGCCAACCTGTCGTCGGCAGTCGAATCGTTGTCCAAGCTGGTCGAGGAGCTGCTCGAGATCTCGCGCCTCGACTCGGGCGCCATCCAGCCGCGGGTGCAGCAAGTTCTTCTGGACGAGATGTTCCGATCGCTGGAACAGGAATTCATGCCGCAGGCGGCAGCCAAAGGCTTGTCGCTGCGCGTCCGTCGCAGTGGTCTTGCGATCGACTCCGACCAGTTGCTCCTGTTGCGCGTTTTGCGCAACTTGCTCGCCAACGCCATCAAGTACACAAAACGCGGCGGTGTTCTGCTTGCGTCCCGCAAGCGCGGCGCACAGGTCTCGATTGGTGTATGGGATACCGGGCCGGGCATCCACAAGCAGGAGCTCGACCGCGTGTTCGAGGAGTTTTATCGCGGGGCGAGTTCGCGCGGCCAGGAGAAGGGCGGATTCGGCCTGGGCCTTTCGATCGTCAAGCGGATCTGCGGCGTCCTCGGCCACGCCCTTGTCGTCACGACCCGTCCTGGTACGGGCACCGTGTTCCGCGTCGAAGTGCCGCTGTCGGCTTCGCCACGCCGGCCGGAGCGCAGTTCTGCGCACGTGCTCGAGTCCGTGATTCACGAGATCCCGGGCAAGACGCTCGTGGTCCTGGAGGACAACGAGGAGATCCTCAACAGTCTTACCAAGCTGCTCGCCTCGTGGGGGGCAGACATCATCTCGGCCACCAGCTTCAACGCGTCATTGATGAAACGCCTTGGCGTGCGGCGCTCGGTCGATCTCATCATCGCTGATCAAAACCTCGGTAACTCGATCTCGGGCGTCGAGGCGTCGTTCCGCATTCGCGAGCTTGTCGGCCGTCCGGTGCCGGTCGTGATGCTTACCGCTGTGCAGGGTCTCGACGTCCTGGGTGAGTTCCAGCGCGTCATGCAGCAGCGCATTGCGCGCAATCCGCAGCTTGCCGAGGCCATCGCCGCCAGCCGGGTCGAAGAGCCGATAGTGCTGCAGAAGCCGACTACCGCGGCGACGCTGAACAAGACGTTGATCGACGTGCTGGCACGCGGTACCAAGCCGGCGTCGGCGTTCGCGCCGAACACGCCGCCGGTCATGGAAGGCAGCGAAGACCGGGTCGGCTAGGTTCGCCGCCGGTCTCAGCCTACGTCGTAGCCGTGCCGTCGCGCCGCGAGCAGCGCCTCGGTGCGGTTCGAGGCACCGAACGCACGGTAGATCGCAGTAACGTGGGTCTTGACCGTGCCCTCTGACAGGCCCAGCTCGCGACAGATGATCTTGATCGGAGCGCCGCGTGCGAGCAGTTGCAGGACCTGCTCCTGGCGTTCCGTCAATTGAATCCGGGAGCTCGATGGCTGGCCCAGCATGTCGCGCCCGCGTTCTGGCAGGCCGAGCATCTGCGCACCGCGGGTTGCGTCGTCGAGCAGGTCGGCCGGAATGTACACGCCGCCCGAAATCACGAAACGAATGGCCGCGACCAGATTGTCGGAGGCCATTGATTTCGGCACGAATCCCGCGGCACCAAGCTGCAGGACGCGCATCACGCTGCGCTGATCCTGCACCCCCGAAAGCACGAGAATCTTGAGGTCAGGGGCGCGCGCCACAAGCGTTTCAAGCACGCTGGTCCCCGACGCACCGGGTAGCCCGAGGTCGAGCAGCATCAGATCGGCATCGGGATGCTGATCGAGCAGGCGCTCGGCGCCAGGTGCGTCGGCGGCGGTGAATACCTGCACGTCAGGATCGATATCCGTCAGCAGCAGGCGGAGCGCGTCAGTGATCAGCGAATGATCGTCGACTAGGAGAATCTTCATGCGGTTCGCCTCGACAGGCCGAAAGCAGGACAAGCCGGCATTCTAGAGGGGATCGCGAAGCGGCATAGTCCGGATGATCGCGTCGGCCGTTACGCGCGCCGCGGGCGAACCAGTGATGCCGCAAGCTTTGCGCGCCGCCGCGCCTCGTCAACGGTGTCTGCATTGGCAAGTGCAACCCCCATGCGGCGCCTAGTGAATGACTCCGGTTTACCGAATAGACGAACCTCGGTGGCCGGTACCCGCATCGCATCGGCGACGCCGTCAAAAACAATGCCCCTTGCTTCGACACCGCCATAAATCACGGCGGACGCACCAGGAGCACGTAGCGACGTATCCACAGGGAGCCCGAGCACGGCACGCGCATGCAGCTCAAACTCGTTCAGTCGCTGCGTTGCCATCGTCACCATGCCAGTGTCGTGCGGCCGCGGGCTCACCTCGCTGAACCAGACCTCGTCACCGGCGACAAAAAGCTCCACGCCGAATATTCCGAGTCCGCCCAGGTTGTCCGTCACGGCTCTGGCGATCGCGCGTGAACGCGCCAGTGCCGCGGGTGCCATCGGATGCGGCTGCCAGCTTTCGACATAGTCCCCAGCTACCTGCACATGCCCGATCGGTTCGCAGAAGTGGGTCTGGATGGTGCCGTCGGCGTCGACCGCCCGTACCGTGAGTTGCGTGATTTCGTAGTCGAAGCGGATGAACCCCTCGACGATGACGCGCGCGTTATCGACGCGGGCGCCTGCGCCCGCGTAGCGCCACGCCTGCTCGATCCCCTCGGCATCGTCGACCTTGGACTGGCCCTTGCCGGACGACGACATCACCGGCTTGATGACACAAGGAAATCCAACCTCGACGGCCGCGCGGCGCAGGTCGTCGAGCGAGCTGGCAAAACGATAGG
>DASQAE010000197.1:0-5677 GCA_035635915.1 Burkholderiaceae bacterium
AAAATCCGAGTTACGTCTTCTTTCGCGAACTGCCACTGGGCGACGCGACGCTCGGGCCGCTCGGTGCGTTGAATGTTCCGCTTACTGCCGGAGCGTCGGTTGCGGCGGATCCACAGTTCACTCCGCTCGGTGCGCCGCTCATCGTGAGCAGCACGCATCCGTCGGATGGTTCGCCACTGAATCGATTGGTGGCTGCGCAGGACACCGGCGGCGCCATTCGCGGTCCGCTGCGTTTCGACTTCTTCTGGGGTACGGGCAAAGCTGCCGGCGATATTGCCGGACGCCACCGCCACGACGTTAGCGCATGGGTGCTCGTGCCGAAGGGCACTCGACCGGAGGAGTTCCTGCGCTAGTTCTTTGCCGTTGCGTTCAGCCGTTCTTCGATCCTGTCGGCTGGCACCGCACCGGGCAGCCGGCTGCCGTCGACAAACATGATGGTCGGGGTACCGCTGACGTCGAGTTTCTGGCCCAGCGCAAGAACCTGCTGCAGCGGATGCTTGCAGTCTGCTGCGGCTGCCGGGGGCGCCTTGCCGTCGCCCATGAACTCGTCCCACGCGACGGCGCGATCCTTGGCACACCAGATGTTCTTCGACTTATCGAACGAATCCTGCGAAAGGATCGGATAGAGGAACGTGTAGATCGTCACGTCCGTCATCGCGCGCAGGTCCTTGTACAACTTCTTGCAGTACGGACAGTTCGGGTCCTCGAACGTGACCATCACGCGCGCGCCGGAGCCGCGCACCACCTTGACCGCCTGTTCGAGAGGGAGCGACTTGAAATCGACCTTGAGCAACTCGTCGCGCCGCTTCTGCGTCAGGTCCTCACGGGTGCGCGCATCAATGACGCGGCCGGCGAAGACATAGTTGACGTTCGCATCGACGTAGAGCACTTCGGTGCCGAGCACCACCTCGTAAAGACCAAACGGCGTTTTTGTCACCGAATCCGGCTTGGAGCCAACACGCGCCTCAACGCGTGCCCGCACCTGGTCCTCAACGGATTGGGCCTTGCGCGGGTCGGCCGCCTTGGCTGCGGATGGCGGCGCCGCGGGAGCCGAGGTTTGCGCCAGCGCAACACCGCTACCGAGCAGTAGTGCGGCGACCAGGACTTTCAGCATCGAGTTTCCAGTCAAAAGAGAAGTTCCGTCAGCCCAACGCGTGCCGGATCAATGCGCGCTTGAGCGGCCCGATCTGGTTGACCAGCGCCATACCGCGGTTGCGCAGGCGCCGTGCCAGCGGATCATCAATACCGAACAATCGCGCCAACCCATCGGTGGTCGCACGCATGAGTTCGATCGGTTCCGCCCGCCGCCTGGCGTAGCGTCGCAGGATCACCGGATCACCGGTCTCCCGAAAAGCCTCGCGCCCCGCGGTTACCGCGAGCAATTCGGACACGTCGCCAAGCCCGAGGTTCAACCCCTGGCCGGCGAGTGGGTGAACAACGTGGGCCGCGTCGCCGACGAGCGCCAACCGCGGCCCGACCAAGTGTGCCACCTTGAGCTGGCGCAGCGGAAACCCGCGCGCGGTGCCCAATGGGGCAAGGTCTCCCAGCACGGCTGCGCTGCGAGCCGCCACCCTGCGCGCGAGCGCGTCTGGATCCAGCGCAAGCAGTGCTGTCGCGAGTTCGTCAGGTGCGGACCAGACCACGGATACCGCCGGCTCGCCGGCATGGTCCGGCAATGGCAACAAGGCCACCACACCTTCATCGCAAAACCATTGAAACGCGGTGGCGTCATGCGCGCGCTGCGCGCGAAAGTTCGCCACGACGGCGGTCTGTCCGTAGGCCCGCTCCTCAGCCGAGATGCCTGCGGACGCGCGAACCGCGGATCTGGCGCCGTCAGCGGCCACCACGAGGCGCGCGGCGAACGTGTGGCCGTTGCCGAGTTCGACCCGCGCCAGATCACCGTCTTTTTGCATCGAAACAAATGGCGCGACATCGCGCTGCAGGCCAGCAGCAAAGTCGCAAGCGGTAGAGAGGACGCGCACCAATTCCGCTTCTTCGCCGATGGTGGCCAGTCGCTCTACCGCGGCGCCGTAAGCATCAAACGCGAGTTCGTCGCCGGCATCGCCGAAAACGCGCATCCGCGCTACTGCCTGGGTGCGGCTCGAGTCGACCTGCGGCCAGACACGCAGCCGGGTGAGCAACTCGATAGAAGCCGGCGCTAGCGCGTAGATGCGCTCATCAAACGGTGCAGCGGCAGACCTGGCAAAGAGGTGCTGTGTCGGCCCGACCAGAGTGACTTGCAGTCCCGCGTGCGCACAGCCGAGCGCCGCGGCCAGTCCGACCACGCCAGCACCAACCACCACCACGTCCTTCGTTTCAATTGCGGTGCTCATTTCGCCTTTACCAGGCAGGTCGAACCGCGCGAATTGACTATGGTTCGATGTAGGCTTGCGCCCGCCGTCGCAATAATAGGCAGATGCTTGGGAGCTAGTGTGATCACCTCTCGATTCCTAGGGCGATCACGCTGCGCGTGTGGGGGGTTCAAGCGTAGTTTGTTTGCTTCACTCGCCAGACGCACCATTGTCTCTTCCTTGGTTTGGACCTGAACGCCTTTCAGCATGCAGCGCGATCCGAATTCGAACGATGAGCCGCTGCCCGCAGCGGTGCTCGCGTCACCGGCCGGCCCGCTGGAATTGGCGATTCGGCACGCGCCTGCGGCGGGTTTGATCCTGGCGTTAGGCAGTGGCGATCTGCTGACTGCCAACATGCCAGCGCGTCAACTGCTCGACATGCGTGAAGATCAATCGGCGCGCGCACTCGTGTGCCCGCATCACTCGGAACTCGTGCGTGCAGCAAGCGAGTCGCTCGCCTCAGGCCGTGCGGCCTGGTTCGGCATCGAAGGCGACGTAGTCGAAGTTCGTGCCAGCCGCGCAGGCGACACGATTCTGGTCTGGCTCGACTCCGCCCGTGGGTCACTCGCCTCGCGCTTGCGCCCGAATCTGGAAGACGCGCTGCACAGCGCCGGTATCGGATTTTGGGAGTACGACGTCGACAATGACCAGATGCTCTGGGACGCGCAATGTTTTGCGCTGTTTGGTCGCGATCCATCGCTCGGGCCGCCGAACCGCGCTGAGTTGGCGACCCATGTACATCCGGAGGATCACGATCGTGTAGTGCGCGCGTTTCGCGAAGCCGCGGCGCGCACCGGTGCCCATGGCATCGTATTCCGGGTGGTGCTGCCGAACGGATGGACGCGCTACATCGACTCGCGTGCCGAACTCGTGCGCCGGCCGGGATTACGTGCGCGCCGTCTCGTCGGCCTCGTCTTCGACGTCACGGGCTCGCGTGAAGCCGATGCAGCCCACCGGCGCCTCAACGAGCGCCTCGCCGCACTGTCCGAAGCGGCGGGCGTGGGCATCTGGTCGCTCGACCTTGCGAGCGGCCGCATCGAGTGGAACGCGCAGATGTACAAGATGTTCGGGCGCGCGCCGATGAAACCACCGCTTTCGCTGGCGGAGAGCTTGCAACGCGTCGACGAGTCGGATCGTGAACAACTGCAGCGTGACCTGCTCGACGTGATCGAACAGGGCGGGATCGTTGACCGGGAAGTGAGAGTCACTGCCGGCGATGGCATCGTGCGCTGGCTGTACGTGCGCGGCCAACGCGAGCGGCCTGCGCCTGATTCACCCTTGGTCGGCATGTGCCTGGATGTCACGTCGACCCGCGCGGCGATCGCACGCAACGCAGAACTGGCCGAACGCCTGCGCCTGGCGACCGAGGCCGCGGGTGTCGGCATCTGGGATTTCGATCTGCGACTGGGCCGTGGTTTCTGGACCGAGCAGATGTATGCCCTCTACGGCGTGCCGATCGACGAAGCGCCCTACGATTTCGAGCAGTTGTTGGCGCACGTGCATCCGCGCGACCAGGCACGCATGGCGGCCGCGGCACACCGACTGTTCGTCGAGGGTGTGTCGTTCGAGCGCGAGATCTGCATCGTCCGGCGCGACGGCAGTACGCGTGACGTCGTGTGCGTTGGGATCGCACTGCGCGACGCCCACGGCAATGTTGCACGCGTGCTCGGCACCAATATCGACGTCAGCGAACTGCGCCAGGCGGAACGCAAGGCCGGCGCGGCTCTCGAGCGCCTGGAAATCGCGACCCGTTCGGCCCGCCTTGGCGTTTCGGACTGGACCCCGGGCGCGGGCACTGTCGGGGTCGAATTCGACGACCAGATGTGCGCGCTTTACGGCCTCGCGCCTGCAACACGCTTGACGCTCCAGCAATGGCTCGACTGTCTGCATCCGGAGGATCGCGCGCGCGCTGCGCTCGAGTGGAGCCGCGTGCCGGACCACCAGCACGAAGCGCGCTTCGAATTTCGTATCGTTCGGCCGGACGGATCGGTGCGCGACGTTGTCACGCACGCGCGGGCGCTGCGTGACGCCGATGGTCGCGTGGTGCGCGTGCTGCGCACCGACCAGGACGTGACCGAACTGCGCGCGGCGGAACGGGCAGCACAAGCAAGCGCCAAGCGCTTGCGACTCGCGAAAGACGCCGCGCACCTCGGTTTGTGGAAGCTCGATGTCGAATCAGGCCAGATCGAGTGGGACCAACACACCTACGCGCTCTACGGCGCCACGACGAGCGATCCGCGACCGCCGCACGAAATCTTCCGGGCCAGTGTGCATGCCGAGGATCGCGCCCGGGTCGACGCGGCGACACTACGCGCAGCATCGGGGCAGGGCATGCTCGACACTCGCTACCGTGTCGTCCACCCCGATGGTTCGATCCATCACATCGCAACCCGCGCCGACCTGAGCGAGGTGCGTCCGCCGCAGCACCTGCTCGGCATCAGTTGGGAAGTGACCGAATTCGTCCAGGCCGAAGCCGCTCTGCGCGCGCGTGAGACCGCGGAACGAGCCAATCGCGCCAAATCGGAATTCGTAGCACGCATGAGTCATGCGCTGCGCACGCCGCTGAATGCCATCCTCGGTTTCTCGCAGTTGCTCGAGCGCGACCATGGCGACCCTCTCTCGGACAGTCAGCGCGATCGAGTGGAACGCATCCGCAATGCCGGCTATCACCTTCTCAACCTCGTGAACGACGTGCTCGACCTGTCGCGTATCGAGGCGGGTACGATGAGCGTGACGGTCGAGGTCGTGGAACTTGCGCCGCTGATTACCGCAACACTGGAGGCGCTGACCCCGGTTGCAGCAGCACGGAAAATTTCCTTGCTTTCAGACATCGCCGCAGATGCGCCGTCCCGAGTGTGGGGGGATCGAACGCGTCTCAGGCAGGTGCTTGCCAACCTGATCGCCAACGCCATCAAGTACAACCGCCACGGCGGGCGCGTCGAGGTTGTCGCTCGCCGAGCCTCGCCCAAGGTCGCGCAGATCATCGTGCGCGATACCGGCATCGGCATGAGCGAAGCGCAGGTACAAGGTCTTTTCAAACCGTTCAACCGCGTTGGCCGACCTTCCGGCGAAACGGAAGGTTCCGGTCTCGGCCTTGCGATCGCCGCGCGCCTGGTCGAGCAGATGCACGGCACCGTGCACGTCACCAGTACGCAGGGTGCCGGCAGCGAGTTTTGCGTTGCGCTGCGCGAGGTGCCGGGCGGCGTTGATGCGCAACAAATCGAAACGTCTTCGGTCAACACGCTCGCCGTCCGCGAGGATGTGCGCGGCAACCTGCTGTACATCGAAGACAGTCCGGTCAACAGCCTGCTGGTCGAACAACTGCT
>DASQAE010000198.1:0-7337 GCA_035635915.1 Burkholderiaceae bacterium
GCGCCAGGTAACGCAAAGCATCACTTCGGGACTTGGTCTAAGCGTCGCCGGTCGGGACGATTCCGGCGCCTTCGATCATAAGAATGACCGTCCGCACCGGCGCGCGCGGTCGATGCATGACGCCTTTCGGTACGACCAAACCTTGTCCCGGCGCGAGGTCCGCCGTGCGATCCTCGAGATCGATCAAGAACTGGCCGCTCACCACGTAGAAGAACTCGTCTTCGGCGTCGTGCTTGTGCCAGTGATATTCACCCTGAACGACACCCAGACGGACGACCGAGTCGTTGACCCGGCAGAGCGTCTGGTTGTACCAGCGGTGGGTGCATGCCGCGGCCAAGGCCGCGACGTCGATGAGTTCGAGCTGTCGGTAGTAGACGTCGAGATGGGTCGAATAAGGAAATTCTCGCGCTTGGTCGGCCACGTGGCGCTCCCTGAGAAAAACGTCAGGAGCGAGTTTTCGCGCAGTGGCGTTTACGGTTCTTGTATGAAACCGTCAGCGCCTGGTATGTGAGCGGCGCGAGCGCTGGAGAGTTCGAAACGCCGCCGGGGTCATCCCGGTGTGGCGGCGGAAAACCTTGGTCAGATGGCTTTGGTCGGTGAATCCGGCGGCCAGCGCGACGTCGGCCAACGGCGCATCCGATTCGGCGATGCGGTCGCAGGCGAACTCCACGCGCAACCTGCGCACGTGCTCTCCCACCGTGCACCCGTTGCAGACCCGAAACGCGCGCGCGAGATGGTCGGCTGAGACGCCGGCTACTGCCGCGAGATCGGCCAGTGACAGATCCTCCGCAAAACGCGCACGCAGCAGTTCGATGACGCGATTGAGCCACGGCGGCAAGTGACGCGCGAAATCATGCTTCGCTGCACGTGAACACGCCGCCAGCAGTTCGAGCGCCAGTGCTTCGACGATCAGCGGCGTGACGTCGTCCTGCTGCGCGCATTCGTTGGCCAGACGCCGCGCCAGCCATACAGGTGGCCCGCGTTCGAAGTCACCCGGGCGATCCAGGATCTTCGTTTGGCCGCGCAGCCGTTCCAGCCACTGGGTTGCGAATTCAACGTGCAGGGCACGGCCGCCGGTGTCGTGCCAGCAGTTGGCGTGCTCGTGGCCACCTGGGAAGAGCGTCAGCGCCATCGGCGCTTCGGCGCCGCTGCGTCCACGCCAGGTGCGCGTGCCGCGACCGTCGAGGACAAAGCAGAAAAAGGCGTTGGTGTGCTCGTGTGCCGGAATGACGAAGTGCGGGGGATAGGCGGTCTCGACGACGGTCAAACCATCAAGACCGTAGAGCGGCGTGGTAGCTCCGAAGTAGGAGCCCGGTTCGAGTCTGCGCAGCATGGGATGCTTTGAGCTGCCGTCACGGCCGGATGTAGGCGTAGCCCTCCTGCTGCTTCTTCATCAGCTCGACCACGCCAGCCGGCACATAGCCGATCTTGGGCAGCATGTCGGCGTAGACGAGTTTCTGCGCCCGCATCGTGTTTTCACAGGCGACCACTTTGACGCCATTTTTCAATGCGTCGGCGACGCGGGCGCCGACCTGCGAATCGCCCTTGAGCATGCCGATGCCCGGGCCATAGGCCACGATTTCGAGCTCGACCAGGTCGCTGCCGATGTCGTCCTGCAGGTTCTTCGCATTGTTCAAGGCGAGGTTCCACTTTTGTGGATCCGCATCGCTGACCTGGAACACGACCTTGTTGCGTACCGATTGGCTTTGCGCGCGCACATCGTCCGGAAGCAAAAGTGCCAGGGCGGCGGCGACGGGAATTGCGATCAATCCTCTGCGTGCAAGCTGGAGCATCGGAGTTTCCTCGACGGAGTTGCCATCTAACGCCACGCCACGCGTCGGCGAGGGGAAGATGGCGCCAGCGAGAATACTCGTTGCAAAAAGGAGTGCGTGTGTTCGGCGGGCGCTCTCAGTGGGTGTTCGCCGTCATCGCTGCTGCCGCTGGATAGCCGCGCACTTCGAGGTCGTACTTGTCTTCCTGGAGCGCCGCGAGCAGTTCGCGCATGATCTGTTTTTCCAGCAGCGGTCGCACCAGGCCGCCGATCACCGGCGGCAGCGGAAGGCGAATCAGAATCTCAACCCGCGTGCCGCTGTTTTCGGGCGCGAAGTCCACCAACAGTTCGCCGCCCTTGTTGAACCCCTCGACGCTGCGATCGTGAATCGAACCGCTGGGGAGAATGTGGCGCTCGAACACATCGCGCTGGCGCAGCCCCAGCAGCTTCACCTCCTGCTCGTAGCGCGCGCTGGACGTCGACTGCGAAAGCACCTTGAACGTAAGCTTCGGATGCACGTTGGTGCGAATGTGATGATCGAGGTCGGCGAACTGGCGCCGCACCTTGTCGGGGGGCGCGCCGATGAAAGTGGATTGGCGCACTTCTGCGAATCGAGTCTGGGCCATTGTTATCCTCCCCGGTTGATGACTGCTTTACGGCTGAACACGGCAGCTGGATTCAAAAATGGGGTCTGACCCCATTTTCTTTGGAGGTTGGTATGTCAGAAAGCATGCTCCTGGTCGCGGTCAAGGCTGTCGAGGTACCGCCGCGGACAACGCCCACGATCTATCCGGAGCCTTTCGCGTCGCGCGTGGCCGGTAGGGAGAAGCGTGCGCTTGGCGACGTCTTCGGGTTGAAGAACTTCGGCGTCAATCTGACGCGGCTCGCGCCGAACGCAATTTCGGCGCTGCGTCATTCGCATGCCAAGCAGGATGAGTTCGTCTACATCCTTGAAGGCAGGCCGACGGTGCATACCGATGAAGGCCGGCTGCAGCTTGCTCCGGGAGTGTGCGTCGGCTTTCGTGCTGGAACAGGCAACGCGCATCACCTTTGCAATGAGACCGCCGAGGATGTCGTGTACCTCGAGATCGGCGATCGAACGCCGAACGAAGAGGTCCAGTATCCGGATGACGACCTGATGTTCGCCACCGTTGACGGCAAACGGCGGATCGTCCACAAGGACGGCACGCCGTACTGAACGTCACGAGACCGCGGGAACCTGCGGGCGCGCCGCAGTCGTGCGCCACGTCCCGGGTTCGAGCCTGATTTGATCAACCGATCGAGCCGGTGGATCCCGGATAACTCACCTCCTCCAACTTGCCGGCGTCCACGTCGTAGATGAATCCGCGCACCGTGACGGCGTCCGGCCCGGTGGTCGGAAGCCAGGGGTGGCTCAGGATGGCGGAGATCCCGCGTCGAACGTCCCACTGCAGGCGTTCGGTGTTCTTCCCATCGCGTGGTGCGTCGAGCGGCTCGATCTGGCCGCGAAAGGCATGGAAAGCGGCGGGCGTCGCCGCGCACTTGCTGCACCCGGTAAACGCACGCGCGGTGGCCTGACTCAGCAGCTTGCCGGCCGCCGGGTCGCCCTCGAGACCCGCCTTGAGCAGGTCGTCGGTGAAGGCAAGCATGCCGCAGCGCGTGTGGTGAATCAGGATGATCTCGTTCGTGTTGAGCAGGTGATGCGAAATGATCAGGCAGCGGATCGCATCTTCGGTCACCACGCCCCCGGCGTTGCGGATGATGTGTGCGTCGCCCGTTTGCAGGCCGAGCAGATCTTCCACGTCGAGCCGCGCATCCATGCAAGCCACGACCGCCACCCGCTTGGACGGCTGAATCGGCTGTTTGCCCGGATACGCGCCCCGGTGCAGCGTCTCGCCGCGCGCGTACTGCCGATTGTTCTCGAGATAACGATCTGTCATCGAAGTTGCCATGGTCCCTCCCGAGGAGCTTGCAACCCAACGCACGTGCGGCGCGCCGGGTCGCGGTCTGACGCGGATGTGGCGGCATGCGTTCCCCGGGCCGTGCCGCGCTCCCTCCCACGATTGCGTCTGCGCCGGACCACCTCCGATCGCCTGTCGAATTCCCGCGGTCGCGTTCGACTAGCCGATGAAAGCCCGGCACGTCGCCGGTCGAGTTGGCAAACAGGTGACGCAAATGGAACTGATCATCGAAGGTTTGGACGTGCTGCGGCGGCTCGTGCGGGCGCTTGGACCGTACGTCATGCTCGAAATCGTGTTGCCGGGCGGGACGTTGATTGCGCTGCTGCTCTTCTTCTACCGGCGTGGTGGATTTGGGTATGTCGCAGGGGTGCTGCGTTCGCTCCGCGCGCGTTTTGGCGGCGTGTGGACCAGCTCCTCGCTGGTGACGAAGTCGTGCGTCGGACGGTGAGACTTCTCACGCCGCGCGTTCGCCGCGGCTTGGAAACACAAGCCGCGGCAGCGCTTTGCGAGGCGGTCTTAGGCGACCGGAAGCAACTGCGGCTCCGGCAGCTTCGCCTCGGCGGTCGAAAGCCGGTACAGCAGCGCCAGCGCATACGGATCGTTAAGCAGGCGCAGGCGTTCTGCCGTCGGCAGTTCTGTGCCAAGTGCCGCGTAGACGCGATCATGCGCGCGCGTTGCCTTCATCCCCCAAGCTTGAGGGCTGCGGCCGCTCGTGGCGCGCAGCAGGAAGTTGACGCTCGGCTCGAACATCGCGCGGGCGAACGATGGCAGCAGTGGCGTGCGCAGCAGATGGCGGCGCACCTGTCGCAGCACTTCTGGCGTCCAGCGTTCTTCGGGAATGAGCAGCAGCCCAAGCTTGCTCAAGCGGCGGCCGAAGGCGGACCCGCTTCCGAACACTGACAACGGCGCAGCCAGCAACAAGCCCGATAGCAGCGGCAGCAGCCACCAGGCGCGTCCAGCCTGCGTGTCGAGCACCGCAACAAACCAGATCAGTGCCAGCGCCGCGTGCACGCCGTGCCGGCGCAGTGCCTCGCTCCACGGCGTCCCTGACCCCTCGCGCGGCGGCGAATGCCAGCCGCCGTGTCGGCCCGAGAGGATGGCGAGTACATAACGTGTGTGGAACACCATCCGGATCGGGGCATAGAGAGTCGAGATAGAGAATTCCAGGATCGCGCTGCCGATCAGGCGCGCACCGCCGCCATACTGGTGCTGTTCGTTGCGCAGGAACAGCACCACGATCGCAAGGATCTTTGGCACGATCAGCAGCGCCGCCATCGTCACGAGCAGGATCAGCAGCGACGGATTGCTCAGCGCCGCCAGCGTCAGTGGCGTTGCATATAGCGTTGCGCCGAGGGTCGCAAGCAGCGTGAACGTCAGCCATACCGGGGCTGCAAGATAGGCGAACGCACCGGCTCCAAGCATCGCGCGATGCACCGAATGCAGGCCCGGCTCGAGGAACAGTCTGAAGTTCTGCAGGTTGCCCTGGCACCAGCGTCGATCGCGCTGCAACTCGGTAAGCAGATTGGGCGGTACCTGCTCGTAACTGCCACCGAGGTCCGGCACCAGCCATACCTGATACCCGGCGCGGCGCATCAGAGCCGCCTCGATGAAATCGTGCGACATCACTTCTCCGGCCAGTGCCCCGTGGCCGGGCAGACGCGCCAACCCGCAGTGCTGCATGAACGGCTGCACGCGGATGATCGCGTTGTGGCCCCAGTAGTGCGATTCGCCAAGCTGCCAGTACTGCATGCCGACCGAAAACAAGGTGCCGGTGACACGCGCGGCGAACTGCTGCACGCGGGCGTGCAACGTCTCGCAGCCAACCGCCTTCGGAGCCGTCTGGATGATGCCGGTGTCCGGATGTGCCTCCATCAGGCGCACCAGCGTCGTCAGGCAATCGCCGGTCATCACGCTGTCGGCATCGAGCACGACCATGTAGCGATAGTTCCTACCCCAGCGACGGCAGAAATCGGCGACGTTGCCGGCCTTGCGCCGTGTGCGCAGCGGGCGCCAGCGATAGAAGATCCGGCCGCGTCCGCCCGTGGCTTCGACGAGATCGTTCCACGCTGCGGCCTCGGCCGTGCGCAGATCCGGATCGTTGGTGTCCGACAGGATGAAGAAGTCGAAGAGCTTCAGCGCGCCGGTTGCCGCGAGCGACTCGCAGGTCGAGCGCAGGCCTGCAAACACCGTGGGCACGTGTTCATTGCAGATCGGCATCACGATCGCCGTGCGGGCACTCGGATCGAGCGGTCGACCCTGTACCTCCGCGGCCGAGAGGCCGACCGGGTCACCGCCGCGCGCCAGCGTGATGAAGCCCATCAGTCCGGTCCAGAAGCCGGCCAATACCCAGGCTGACAGCGCGCCGAAAAGTCCAAGCTGCAGCCAACCCATCCACTCGCTGGTGTCGGTCCCAAGGCCGTCAGCGAAGATGTGCGTGGCGAACAGCGCGGGCAACACGATCAGCCATACGAGCGCGAGTCGACGCCGTCGCGCGACCTTCTGCCATGGCAGCAGCGTTTTGGTCGCGCCAGGCGACGGCGATTGGCCGCCCCGGAACCGGCGCAGCAAGGCTCGCAGCGGCCGCTGTTCCCAGGGCCGCGCGACCATCGATCCGCGCGCAAGCGGCGGATAACTTGCGGTCAGCGTTGGCGTCGCAAGCGGGCGCGCAAGCGCCACGTCCGTGTTCGACGCAACAGGTTCGCTCACCGCGCGCGAGCTGGTAGCAGATAGCTCCATGTTTCAGACACCGTTTCGTTACTGGTTTTGAGGAAGGCACGTAGTTCGACGGGCTTTGCCGCGTCGAGCCGCTTGAAGCGCAACGTCGTGCGCCAACCGCCGGCTACGTCGTTGGGTTGCGCATTGCTGTAAAGGACTTCGGCATTGCGATCGACGGTGAAAACAACGTCGACCGCGGTCTTCGCGTCGAGCGCGCGCAGCGCCGGCCCGTCGAAATCGAGCACGAACTGGAATTCATCCGGCCCGACCTTGGTTCGCATGTAGCCATGGCCCCGCCGTGACTGCATGACCCACGCTTGCGGCGGCAAACGATCGCTTTTCATCTGCCACCACATCCGATACGACAGATCGAGCGCCTGGCCCGGCGGCGGCAGTTTCGCGGGCACCCAGTAGGCGACCGCGTTGTCGTCCGTTTCGTCGTTGATCGGAAACTGCACCAGCTCGATTCGCCCCTCGCCCCAGTCGCCGATCGGTTCGAGCCAGACGCTTGGCCGAAGCTCGTACCGCGCTTCGAGGTCTTCGTAGTGCACGTACGCGCGGTCGCGCTGCATCAACCCGAAGCCGCGTGGATTGATCGTCGCGAACGAACTCACTGTGAGGGCAGGCGGATTGACGAGTGGTCGCCAGATCCATTCGCCCTGGCCCGTTTGCACTCCCAGGCCGTCCGAGTCGTGCACTTCTGGCCGGAAGTCGTCTTCGTGCGGCTGGTTCTCGCCGGAAAAGAACATGCTCGTGAGCGGAGCAATACCCAGCGTTGCGACTGGTGCGCGCAGATAAACGCGCGATTGCACGTCGATCGTCGTGTTGTCGCCGGGCGTAACGACGAAGCGATACGCACCGCTCACACGCGGCGAATCGAGCAGCGCGTAGATGGTCAGCGTTTTCGCGTT
>DASQAE010000199.1:0-6911 GCA_035635915.1 Burkholderiaceae bacterium
CTCGCGATAACCAACGAGGTCTACTTCCGCAACACGCAGCCGCACGCCGACTTCGCAGAGGGACGCCGGCGCTTGCGCGAGAAGATCGGGCTGGTCGCCCGTGACCCGTCGCTTGCCGGCGTGCGAATCGCGGACTACGGCACGCGCCGGCGTTTCTCGCACCTGTGGCAGGACGAGGTCCTGCTGACGCTCAAGGACCAGTTCAGCGAACATATGGCTGGAACCAGCAACGTGATGTTCGCGTTCAAGCACGGACTCACCCCGCTTGGCACGATGGCACATGAATACCTCCAGGCCTGCCAGGCGCTCGGGCCCCGGTTGCGCGACTCGCAGACCTATGGGTTCGAGGTGTGGGCCAAGGAATATCGCGGCGACCTGGGCATCGCGCTCTCGGACGTGTATGGCCTGGAAGCGTTCCTGCGCGACTTCGACATGTACTTCTGCAAGCTCTTCGACGGCGCGCGCCATGATTCCGGCGACGCGATCGACTGGGGCGAGCGTCTGATCGCCCACTACGACCGGCACCGGGTCGATCCGAAGACCAAGGTGCTGGTGTTCTCCGACGGCCTGACCATTCCGCGCGTGGTGGAGCTGTACCGGCGCTTCGACGGCCGGGCGCGGCTCGCCTTCGGCGTGGGCACCAACCTCACCAACGACCTCGGTTACACGCCGCTGCAGATCGTGGTCAAAATGGTCCGCTGCAACGGCCAGCCGGTCGCAAAACTCTCCGATTCGCCGGAGAAGAACATGTGCGACGACTCCGCTTATCTCGCATATTTGCGGCAGGTCTTCGACGTCCGTCACTGATCCCCGATCGACGGTAGCTGCCGAGGCCGCCGGGAACAAACCCGACCGCCGTGTTGTATGCCATCGACCGTATCGGACCGGAGCGTCGCAGGAGCGTATCTGCACGCACCGCGGCCGAAACGGCAAGAATGACCAGCGGCGTGGCGCGGGCTCGCTGGCAAACCGGAGGCGAACCAAGGCCTTCGGACTCCGCGCACACAACGGGAGATTGGGACATGAAGAACACGCACAAAGTTTTGCCTCTTGCGCTGATTGCGGCCGGCTGTGGAATGCTCTTGGGCGCCGGTGTGGCCAGCGCGGAGACGGTGCAGGCGAACCTGAAAGGATTCAACGAGGTGCCTGCGGTTTCCACCACGGGTAACGCGCGCTTCCGGGCCCGCATCGACGAACATGCGGGCAGCATCTTCTGGGAACTCGACTACGACGATCTGCAAGCCGACGCCACCCAGGCGCACATTCACTTCGGCGAGCGCCACACGAACGGCGGTATTACGGTGTGGCTGTGCGGAAATCCCCCGCTTACGCCGCCTGCCGGCACACAGCTTTGTCCGGCGCGATCCGGAACTCTCAGCGGCACGATCATGGCTGCCAATGTCGTAGGGCCAGGCGGAGCGCAGCAGTTGCCGGTGGGAGGTTTCGAGCAGTTGGTACGGGCGATCCGCGGCGGCGCCACCTATGCGAATGTGCACACCACCGTCTCGCCCGGCGGCGAGATCCGCGGCCAGATTCGCGGTCACAACGATGACCATGACCACGACCATCACTGAGTAGATGCGAGTGCAGGCGCTGCGTCTTGCGGTGCCTGCTTCGCCTTAGCAAAAAACCCGGCGAACGAAGAGGGGCGGCTAGAATCCCCGCGCTTCTTGCGGGGTCAACCCTATGCCGACACTGTCTCGCCGGGCCGAAAGCCTCGGTACCGAAAACGCGTTTGTCGTTCTGGCCGAGGTCAATCAGCTGATCCGTTCCGGCAAGGACATCGTCTCGTTCTGTATCGGCCAGCCCGACTTCGCGACGCCCGCGCACGTTCAGGACGCAGCCGTAGAAGCGGTGCGAGGTGGCAAGCACGGATACACCCCTTCAGCCGGCATCGATGAACTGCGTGCCGCGGCGGCGGCCTCGATGGCACGCGCGCGCGGCATTTCCATCAGCCCCGATGAAGTTGTTGTCGGTGCAGGCGCAAAACCTTTTATCGCGTACGCCATCGCGTCGGTAACAGACTACGGCGCCGGGGACGAAGTCATTTTTCCCGTGCCCGGTTTCCCGATCTACGAGAGCCAATGCCGCGCCAATGGCGCAGTGCCGGTCGGGTTGCCACTGCGCGAGGCGCGCGAGTTTGCGTTCGATCCTGATGAACTGGCCGCCTGCATCACGCCGCGCACGAAACTGCTGATCTTGAACGCGCCGCAGAATCCGACGGGTGGTGTTTTATCGAGCGCCGATTTGCAGGCGATCGCGGCGGTGCTGGAACGGCATCGGCAGATCTGGGTGTACGCCGACGAGATCTACAGCCGCCTCGTCTACGACGCCGAGTTCGTCTCCATCGCGGCGCTGCCGGGCATGCAGGAGCGCACGATCATCTCCGACGGCGCCTCCAAGACGTACGCGATGACCGGCTGGCGCATCGGCTTCACCGCCAATCGTCAACTCGCTCCCGTCTTTACACGCTGGATCACCAATACCGAGTCGTGCGCGAGCCAGATCAGCCAGTGGGCGGCCGTAGCGGCGCTCAATGGACCTCAGGACGCTGCCGAATCGATGCGGCGCCGGTTTCTTGCACGGCGCGATCTGATCGTGCGGCTCTTGAATCAGGTACCAGGCTTTCGCTGTGCTGCGCCCGGCGGCGCGTTTTATGCGTGGCCCAATGTCACCGAAGCGTGCGCACTGATCGGCGCCGCCGACTCCGAGGAACTGCGCAAACGCCTGCTGCACGAAGCCGGCGTGGCCGTGCTGGCCGACATTCACTTCGGTCCGCGGGTCGCCGGCGACGGACAACACATCCGTTTTTCCTACGCCGCCGCCGAATCCGCGATAGAAGCCGGCGTCGAGCGCATTGCGGATTTTGTCCGCCGCGCCACGCGTCCGCCGCGCAAGTGAGATCGTCTTTGCGCTTCAGGAGCGCGCTGGCGGCGCTCCTTCTCACCGTTGTGTCCGGAGCGGCCGGCGCCGCCGTTTTCGCGGGGCCGCAAGTAGCCGGAATTCCGATCGAGTTCCTGTTGTTCGCCTGCGTGCTGACCGGCGTGGCGCTGTTTCACTCCTATGTGCTGCCGATCGCGGTGACGGGCGCGATCGTCATTGCACTCTACAAGATTGCGCTTTCGCCGTTCAAGAGCGGCAGTGGACTGCCGGGGTTCGTGGGCCATCTCGAGCACGAGTGGGTGATCCTGGTCAATTTATTGCTGCTTTTGACCGGGTTCGCGCTGCTGGCGCGGCAGTTCGAGGACAGCAAGGTTCCTGCGGTCCTGCCGCGATTCCTGCCCGATGACTGGAAGGGCGGATTCGTTCTGCTGGTGCTGGTCTTCGTGCTGTCGAGTTTTCTCGACAACATCGCTGCAGCGATGATCGGCGGCGCGATTGCGCATACCGTGTTTCGCGGCAATGTGCATATCGGTTATCTCGCCGCGATTGTCGCCGCATCCAACGCCGGCGGCGCGGGAAGCGTCGTCGGCGATACGACCACCACGATGATGTGGATCTCCGGCATCTCGCCGCTCGAAGTGCTGGAAGCGTTCATCCCTTCGGGCGTCGCCCTGGTGATTTGTGGCGTGATCGCGGCACGCCAGCAGGATGCACTGCAGCGCATTCAGCGTGATGCGACTCAGAACGCCGTGGTCGACTGGGGCCGCGTCGGTATCGTGGTGCTGATCCTCGGGCTGGCGATCATCGTGAACGTGATCGTCAATGTCCGTTTCTCCGCGATTTCCAACCTCTTCCCGTTCCTCGGCGCGGCCGTCTGGGTGGCGATCCTGATCGGTGCCCTGTGGCGCAGTACCGGGTGGAACCTGTTGCCAGGCGCGCTGAAGGGATCGGTGTTCCTGCTGTCGCTCGTGCTTTGCGCATCGATGATGCCGGTGGAAAGGCTGCCGCCGGCCTCGTGGCAGACCGCGTTTGGGCTGGGATTCCTGTCCGCGGTTTTCGACAACATTCCGCTCACTGCACTCGCCATCAAGCAGGGCGGTTATGACTGGGGTTTTCTCGCGTACGCGGTGGGCTTCGGCGGCTCGATGATCTGGTTCGGTTCGTCAGCAGGTGTCGCGCTGTCGAGCATGTATCCGCAGGCGCGTTCGGTCGGCAAGTGGGTGCGCGAGGGCTGGCACGTGACGGTCGCGTATGTCATCGGGTTTTTCGTCATGCTTGCCGTTATCGGGTTCCATCCGGGGTCGACGCCGCGGGCAGACCTCGACCCTGAAACCAATGTGGCGGTCGCGCATTGACGCGTCCCGCGATCGAGGAGAGCGAAATGGCAGACATCAAGGTCGTTCGCAAGCACCGCTTGACAGTGGCGCAAGCGAAGAAGATCGCGCAGAAGACCGCCGATGACCTGGCGAGTGCATACGACCTCGAAAGCGAGTGGCAGGGCGACACGCTGCGCTTTTCACGCAGCGGTGTCAGCGGGTCGATGGCCGTGAGCGCGAGCGAAATCCGGATCGATGCCAAGCTCGGCATGCTGCTCAGCGCGTTCAAGACCAAGATCGAGCAGCACATCGAGCATCGCCTCGATGAGCTACTGGTCGCGGCCGCCACGCCCGCGACGAAGACGGCAGCAGCGAAGAAGTCGAGCCGCAGCGCCTAGCGCGCGTTGTCTGAAATCCGGGCGGGCTAGCCCTTGAGGTCGTCGATCAGCTCGACGTATTGTTTCATTGCCATCTCTGACGCGGTGCCCTTGATTTCGTTCCAGGCATCCCACTTCGCCCTGCCCACCATGTCGGAAAACCCCGGGCGCTTTCCGTCGACGTCACCACTGGTCGCCTGCTTGTAGAGGGCGTACAACTTGAGCAGCGTTGCATTGTCCGGGCGCTCGGGGAGGTTCTTCGAGTCCGCGACCGCTTGTTCGAATTTGGTTTTCAGATCGCTCATGAGCTCCTCCGGGTGTACGAGCGCGGAGCGAAAGCTATCATAGGTTCGAACCTGCGGCGCACGCGATCGCACGCTGCGTTGCAGGCAATCATCGGTTAGTGTCGGCGAAAGGAGGGAGTGATGGCGATGTTCTCGGCACGCCGCGAGCGTGTCTCTCCGGTCGATACGGCCTGGTTGCGCATGGACACACCGGGCAACCTGATGATGATCGTCGGTGTGATGGTGCTCGGTCCGGGTTTCGATTTCGAGCGCCTGCGCCATGTGGTGCAAAACCGCCTGCTTTCGTTCCGCCGCTTCAGATCGCGTGTGGTCGTCGATCCCGCGGGCGCATGGTGGGAGCAAATCGAGCCCGATCTCGACCAACACCTGGTGCGCATCGGGCTGCCGGGCAAGGGCAGCAAGGAAGAATTGGAGAAGCTGGTGGCGCAACTGGCGTCGCAAGCGCTCGATCATTCGCGACCGCTGTGGCAGTTCCACCTGATCGAGAACTACGCCGGTGGCACCGCGTTGGTTAGCCGCATTCATCACTGCATCGCGGACGGCATCGCACTGATGGGTGTGCTGCTGTCGATGACGTCACCCGACCCTGCGCAGGACGATGGCGGCGCTGCGGCTGAAGCGCGCGAGCCGGCGAAACACGGCACGGCGTGGGAACCGTGGATCACGCCTTTCACCGAAACTGCCATCAAGGCAATCGTCAGGACAGGCGACCTTGCCACGCGTGCGCTGAAAGCTTATGGCAGGGTGCTGGAGGATCCGGAGATCGCGGGCAAGGCGGCCGCAGGATATGCGCAGAGTGCCGCGCAGGTGGTGAAGGACGTTGCAGCGCTCGCTTTGATGGACAACGATTCCGCTACAAGCCTGAAAGGCCGCCCGGGCGGCTCCAAGGCCGTGGCGTGGTGCGAGCCGTTGCCGCTCACCGATGTGAAAGCGGCGGGCAAGGCACTTGGGTGTTCAGTCAATGACGTACTGCTCGCCTGCGTTGCCGGCGCGATGCGCGAATACCTCGTCGGGCGTGGCGAATCGCTGCAAGGCGCGGAGCTGCGCGCGATGGTGCCGGTGAACCTGCGCCGGGCGGGGGACGCCAATTCGCTCGGCAACAAGTTCGGTCTCGTGCCCGTGCTGTTGCCGATCGGGATCGAACATCCGGTCGAGCGCGTGCTCGAAGTGCGGCGCCGGATGGACCAGTTGAAAGGCGGCTACACGGCCGTGCTCGCGATGGCGATTCTGGGCGTAGTCGGGCTCGTGCCGCGCGTGATGCAAAAACAGGTGCTTGATCTTTTCGGCAGCAAGACCACGGCGGTCATGACCAATGTGCCCGGCCCGCAGCAGCAGCTGTTCCTCGCGGGCGCGCCGGTGCAGCAGATCATGTTCTGGGTGCCGCAGAGTGGCGACGTGGCCGTGGGCGTGTCGATCCTCTCCTACAACGGCGGGGTCCAGTTCGGCCTGGTCACCGACAAGGTGGTGTGCCGCGAACCGCAGAAGATCATCGAGGGGTTTGCACCGGAGTTCGAGCGGCTCGTGTACGCGATGTTGCTTGCGCCCTGGGACGAGCGGCTCGACCCGGCGGTTGCGAAACACGCGCTGCAAGCCACCGAAACCGCGGCAGGGATCGCCGCGCATATGCAGCATCCGCCCGGCAAGGGCAACGGTGCGGACGCTCCTGATGGCGCCTCCGCCAAGGCACCGGGAATACGCAAGCGCAAGTCGGCCTTTGCGGCAGCACGCTCGCATCACTGATCGACGCATGCCAACGCAAGCGCTGTATCGGGCCGACGCGTATCTACGCCACTGCGATGCGCACGTAACCCACGTCGAAGCCGACGGCGTCGAGCTCGACCAGACCGTCTTTTATCCTCTCGGCGGCGGGCATGCCGGGGATAGAGGCACACTCAGCTTGGCGGACGGCACCACGCTCAGGGTGGTCGATTCGCGCAAGAGCAGGCGTGAGGGCGCAACCCCCGACGACACGCTGCACATGCTCGATCCCGCGGACCGCGAACGGCTCGTGGTCGGCGCGAGCGTGCGTG